>CAYYOK010000063.1:0-19198 GCA_964473205.1 uncultured bacterium
GGCTTCCCGGTGATGGTCCGCCCGAGCTACGTGCTGGGCGGCCGTGCGATGAAGGTAGTGAACGACGAAGCCGAGCTGGCCGCCTACCTCGCCGAGGTCTACGCCGAGCTGCCGGGCGAGCCGAGCATCCTGGTCGACGAGTACCTGCAGGGCGCGATCGAGGTCGACGTCGACGCGCTCGCCGACGGCCAGCAGGCCGTGGTGGCCGGGATCATGGAGCACGTCGAGGCCGCCGGGGTCCACTCCGGCGACAGCGCCTGCATCACGCCGCCCGTCAACCTCTCGCAGGAGCAGATCGCCGAGATCGAGGAGCACACCGTCGCGTTGGCGCTGGCGATCGGCGTACGCGGTCTGCTCAACGTGCAGTTCGTCATCAAGGACGGCCGCGTCTACGTCATCGAGGCCAATCCGCGCGCCAGCCGCACCGTTCCGTACCTCTCGAAGGCCATCGGCCATCCGCTCGCCAAGTACGCCGCCCTGATCGCGGCGGGGCGCACGCTGGCCGACCTCGGCTTCACCGCCGCGCCGCGCCCGCGCGTGTACAGCGTCAAGGAGGCGGTGCTGCCCTTCCTGAAGTTCAGCGGCGTCCTGCCGGTGCTGGGGCCGGAGATGCGCTCGACCGGCGAGAGCATGGGCATCGACGAGGACCCGCATCTCGCCTACCACAAGGCGGCGCTGGCGGCCGGCTCGCGGCTGCCGAGCTCCGGCCGGGCTCTGCTGATCGGCGCCGACCTCGAGCGCGAGGCGGCCGAGCTGCTCCAGCTCGGCTTCAGCGTCGAGCTGAGGCGCGAGGCGGAAGCCGGCGCCCCGCTCATCGGCGACCGCGACTACGACCTGCTGATCGACGTCTCGCAGACGCGCGAGCTGAGGCGGGCCCTGGAGAACGGCGTGCCTTACGTCAGCACCAGGGAGGCGGCGAGATGGACGATCGACGCGATCGCCGCAGCCGCCAGGCACGAGCCGCGGGTCACCGCGCTGCAGGACCTCTGGGCGCCCTGAGCGTCGGTCAGGCCGGGCTCAGAGACTTGACCGCGGACAGTACCTCTAGGCGTCGGTGGGAGTGGTCAGCAGGTCGGGCTCGCCGACGGCCGTCAGGCGCTCGCGCTGCCTGGTCGGCACGCGGCTCCTGAGCGAGGTCGCGTAGCCCGCCAGCGAGTTGAGCGCGTCGGGCACGGCCTGGCGCAGCACGAACTCGCCCTGGTCGACCCGCTCCACGAGGTCGAACGGCGCGGCGCCGAGACGCTCCAAGATCCGCAGCACCTGCTCGCGGCTCATGTTCAGCTCGGAGGCCAGCTCCTCGAGCAGGAAGACGACGGGCGCCTTGAGCTGCGACAGGCGCAGCAGCACCTCGGAGAACATGCCGCGCTCGGCGACCCGCTCGCCCACGGCCGTCTCGAAGCGCGTGAGACCGTCCTCGAACAGGCCGTCTGACTCGAAGTGGGTGACGAGGTCGACGGGGCTGATCGGCACGGTGCGGTTGAGAGCCGCCAGGCGTTCCAGTCCGCTCCAGCTCCACAGCGTCGCCCGCGCCGCGGCGGCCGGGCCGGCGAGGCGGATCAGGTCGCGAGACTCGCCCACCACCGCCAGGTAGCGGACGTTGAGCCTGCGGCGGCGAGCCATCAGGTCGGCCCAGTCGAGCCGGAGGTTGCTGCTGAGCACCTGCACCAGCGCGCGGTAGCCGCGACGCCCCATCTCGGCGTGAAGAGCGACCTGGTAGCGGCCGGTGGGCTCGAGCCTGAAGCCGCACGGCGTCAGCAGCGCCCGGAGCCGGCTCACCAGCTCGAGCGACTCGCGCGAGCGGTCGTCGTCGAGGTCGTCATCGAACCCGCCGTGCGGGCCGGCCGTGTCTCGGTGCCAGGCAGTGGCCGGCGTGCGCCGCTCGATGACGGACCCGCCCGAGCTGCTCTTGACGTTGGGTGCGTGGGGCGAGCCGTGCGGCCCGGTCTCGAGCACGGCGCCGTCCTCGGTGCGGCCGGGCGCGTTCCACAGCCCCGTCTGAGCGGCTCCGGCGGCCTGGGCTTGCGCCTCGAGCCGCGCCTGCAACACGGCCTCGCGCTCGGCCTGAGCCTCGGCGCCGGCCTGGGCCAACGCCAGCGTCTCGACCGCCTCGCGCTCGCGCGCCGCGACGGCCTCCTCGGCGCGCCGCCGGCCGCTCTCGGCCATCTCGGCGGCGACGGCGCTCTGCCAGCGGCCCTCGCGCAGCAAGAAGCGCCCGTCGGCGGCCAGCGCTCCCGCCAGGTCGGCGGAGCCGGGCAGGTCCGGGTAGAGCGCGCGTATCTCGGCCTCGGTGGCGGCGATGCCGGACTCGGCCAGCTCGTCGAACAAGAACACCAGCGCGTCGCTGCTCGAGTAGTCGGACCTCCGCGGCTTCGGCAACGGCGTGATCGAGTAGCGGCCGTCCTCGAGCTTGCGGATCGAGAGCTCGTCGTTGACGTCGAGGCGGTGGCTGCGGAACAGCTCGGCGAAGCCGGCCACGCTGCGCGGCCCGCGCGGCTCGAGCTTGAACTCCTGGTCTCGCTTGGTGTCGATGGCCGTGATCTCGCCCTCGGAGGGGAACAGACCGACCATCGCGCGCGGCAGCGTGAGAGCGCCGGAGCGGAGGCACACACGCGTCAGAGGGTAACGGAACTCGACTGCCATCTCGCGCCTCCCTGTAGTGCCGGAGTGTACCAGAGCCGACAGCGCACGCTACCCCGGCACCCGGGCTCGGCGACACCCCAGGAGCCACTCAGCCGAAGACGAGCCGGCGCCGCCGCTTCTTGGCCGCCTTGGGCCGCGCGGAGGCCGGCGCCGCGGCGTCCGCCGGCTGGGTCCGCGCCGCCGTCGCCGGCTGGGCGGCCGCCCCCGGCTCGGCAGCGGCGCGCGGCTGGTCGCCCGCCCACGGCTTGGAAGGAGCAGCGGGCTTGGCCGCGGCTGGGCCCGGCTTGGCCGCGGCCGTGCCCGGCTTGGCCTTGCGCCCGCCCTTGGGCGTCTGCTCGGCCTGCTTGAGCGCGGCGCTTGACCGCGAGCGCCGGCCGAGCAACGCGTCGGCGTCGACGCCGGAGAGCAGCGGGGTCTTGAGCTTGGCAGGAGGCTTGGTCTCGAGCGCCACCTCCTCGGCGTCGGCCTCGGGCAGCGGCATGTCGGACGGCAGCAGGTCGATCTGGCGCTGGGTCGGGTTGGCGCCGAGCACCCTCACCTCGATGCGGTCGCCCATCCGGAAGCGGCGCCGCTTGTGCTTGCCCATCAGCATCAGGGCGTCCTCGATGTAGATGTAGTAGTCGTCGGCGAGGTGGCTGACGTGAACCAGCCCCTCGACCGCGTTGGGCAGGGCCACGAACAGCCCGAAGTTGGTGACGCCGACGATGATGCCGGCGAAGGTCTCGCCGATGTGATCCTGTGCCCAGCGGGCGTGGAAGTACTTGGTGAGGTCGCGCTCGGCCTGCTCCGCGACGCGCTCGCGCTCGCTGGCGTGCTCGGCGAGCTGCGGGAAGTCGGTCCTGAGCCGCTCCTTGAGCGTGGGCGAGAGCCGATGCTGCAGCAGCGCGCGCACGACGCGGTGGACCACCAGGTCGGGGTAGCGGCGGATCGGGCTGGTGAAGTGCAGGTAGTCCTCGAACGCCAGCCCGAAGTGACCGAGGTTGTCCGAGCTGTAGCGCGCCTGCTTGAGGCTCCTGAGCAGCAGCGTGTTGACGAGTTGCGCCTCGGGCTTGCCGGCGGCCTGCATCAGGATGCGCTGCAGGTCCTGAGGCTTGGCCTGCTCCAGGTCGAGGGTGTAGCCGAGCTTGCCCAGCGCCTTCTGCAGCGCCTGGATCTTCTCCTGGCTCGGATCCTCGTGGACGCGGTAGAGAGCCGGCACGTCGCGGCGGCTGAGCTCCTCGGCCACCTTGCGGTTGGCGAGCAGCATCAGCTCCTCGATCAGCTGCCTGGCCGCGTTGCTCTTCACCGGCGTGACGTGCAGCGTGCCCGTCTCGTCGACGTCGACCTTGGCCTCGGTGAAGTCGAAGTCGAGGGCCCCGGCTCCGATGCGGCGCCGGCGCAGCTCCTGGCTGAGGTTCAAGAGCACCTTGATGTCGCGCTCGAGCTTGAGCTTGCCGGCGGGCAGCCTGCCGCCCTCGGCGAAGTCCTGGACCTGCCGGTAGGTGAGGCGGGCGTCGGACTGGATGACGGTCTCGCGGAAGCGGAACGCCTTGACCTCGCCGGTGCGGGTGACGTCGACGAAGGCCGACAGCGCGAGGCGCGGCTTGCCCTCGACCAGCGAGCAGATGCCGTTGGAGAGCTCCTCCGGCAGCATCGGCAGCACCCGGCCGGGCAGGTAGACGCTGGTGGCGCGCTGGGCGGCCTCCTTGTCGAGGTTGGTGCCCTCGGCGACGTAGTAGCTGACGTCGGCGATGTGCACGCCTATCCTCAGCAGGCCGTCCTTGTTGCCGTCCAAGCGCTCGAGCGAGATCGCGTCGTCGAAGTCCTTGGCGTCCTCGCCGTCGATGGTGAAGGTCGGGATCTTGCGGTAGTCGGTGCGGCCCTCCATCATCTCGCCGGTGACGTGATCGGGCACGGCGCCGGCCTCGGCGACGGTGGCGGCGTCGTACTCGGCCTTGAGGCCGTACTTGACGATCACGGCGCGGGTCTCGACCTCGGGGTCGTCGGAGGTGCCGAGGTACTCGACGACCTTGCCGAACGGCTCCCTCTCGCCGGAGTCCTCGGGCCAGACGAGCTCGACGACGATGCGCGAGCCGCCCTCGTACTTGCCGACAGATTCCGGCGTCAGCAGTATGCGCGAGCGGATCCTGACCGAGTCGGGGCGCAGTATCGCGTAGCCCTGGGCGTACTCGAGGGTGCCGACCAGCAGCGTGGTGCCGCGCTCGACGATGCGGACGATCTCGCCGCTGGGTCTGTCGTCGTCGGCGCGCTGCGGGCTGGGCCTGGCGAGCACGCGGTCGGTGTCCCAGGCACCCAGCAGCCTGTCGGCGGGCACGAACAGGTCCTTGCCGCCGCCGTCGGGGATGACGAACCCGTAACCCCCCGAGGTCACTTGCAGCGTGCCGAGGATGAGGTTCATCTCCTGCGCCAGGCCGTAGGTGCGGCGCCGCGTCCTCACCAGCTTGCCGCCCTGGACCAGGTCGGCTAGAGCCGTCCTGAGCGCGGCCCGGTCGTCTACCTTGAGCCTTCTCTGTATCTCTTGAACGTGCCAAGGCCTCTCGTGGTGCTCGCGGAAGAAGTCGAGCAGCCGGCCTTCGTCGATATCGGACATCGCCCCCGAGTCTAGCCTGCCCGGGGTCTCAGGCCACGCGGACGCTCTCGCCGAGAGCGAGCCCCGCCAGCGCCTCGCGGGCCGGCGAAGGGGCGAACGCGTCCAGCGCGGCCACCGCGGCCGAAGCCTCGGCGTCGATGCGCTCGAGGGAGCGCCTGTCGGCACCGTGCTCCTTGACCAGCGCCTGGATGGTCTCGAGGTCTCCCGGCACGGAGGCGTGGCGGTCGAGGATCGCCTGCGGCTCGGTCACTCCCGCCTCGAGCAGCAGCAGAACCGGGTAGGTCGCCTTGCCCTCGCGCAGATCGCCGCCGACGGGCTTGCCGAGCCGCTCGGGGTCGCCGAGCAGGTCGAGGACGTCGTCGCGGAGCTGGAACGCGCGGCCGTAGGCGGTCGCGAAGGTGCGCAGAGCTTCGAGCTGGGCGACAGGTATCCCCGCCAGCATGCCGACGCCGACGGTCGCGGCCACGAACAGCGCGCCCGTCTTGCCGTCGACGATGCGGAAGTAGCCCTCGACGCTGCGATCTTGCAGGCTGGCGCTCTGGAACTGCAGCACCTCGCCCTCGCATACGGCCGCTGCCGTCTCGGCCATCAGGCCCGTGAAGCCGGCGTGAGCGCTGCGAGCGAGGATCGCCAGCACCCGCGCGAGCAGGTAGTCACCCGACATCACGCTCACGACGCTGCCGTAGCGCCGGAAGGCCGCCTCGGCTCCGCGGCGGGAGTCGGCGTCGTCGATGAGGTCGTCGTGGAGCAGCGAGGCGGAGTGGAGCAGCTCGACGGCCAGCGCGACCGCCAGAGCCTCGCGCGTGTCCGAGCCGAGCATGGCGCGCGTCAGGAACGCCAGGCTAGGCCGCAGCCGCTTGCCGCCGGCGGTCACCAGGTCGGAGCCGATCGCGTCGATGAACGCGACGTCGGAGCGCACCTCTGCAGCGATGGCGTGCTCGAACTCCCTCAGCTCGTCCCTGATCAGGTGGTGCACTGCGCCAAGTATAAGCGTGCCGACGCAGACGGCCCGGCCAGCGGTCAGGCGTCCTTGATGTAGTAGGCCAGGCGCTTCATGCCGGCCAGGAAGTCGGCGGTCTCGACCTTGACGTTGTCAGGCACGTTGATGACCGTCGGCACGAAGTTCAGCACGCCCTCGATGCCCGCCGCGACGATCGCGTCGGCCGCCCCCTGCGCGGCCGAGACGGGCACGGTCAGGAACACCATGTCGACCTCGAGCGCCGCGGCCAGCTTCGGCAGGTCGTCCAGGTGATGGACGTCGAGGTTCCCGCTGCGCCGCCCGACCTTGTCAGGGTCGACGTCGAAGCCGGCGACGAGGGTGAACTCGTAGTAGCCGTACTGGGGGTAGTCGGCGAGCGCCTGCCCCAGGCGGCCCATGCCGACGATCGCCACGTTCCAGCGGCGGTCGAGGCCGAGGATGCGCCTCAGCTCCTTGAGTAGCCCGGCGACCTCGTAGCCGCTGCCCCTGGTGCCGAACGAGCCGAAGTAGGCGAGGTCCTTGCGGACCTGGAACGCCGAGACCTTGGCCTCGGCCGCCAGGTGCTCCGACGAGGTGCGCAGAGCGCCCCCGTGCTTGAGCTGATCGAGGATCCTGAGATACGTGACCAGTCGGCTGACCGTCGCCGACGGGATGCCCTTGGGCATCAGCGAGCGAAGCTCTCGACCCCCGCGGCCTCTAACCGCGCTTGCGCCTGCTCGAGCCCGCTGGCATCGAACGGGCCGATGAGCAGCTTGATCAGACCGCTCTCCTCGCGCTCGCTGACCACGAAGCCCAGCCCTTCGACGCGTTCGCGCTGAGGCAGCGAGCTGTCGCGGCTGCCGTAGGCGCCGACCTGCAGGTAGCGGCCCGACGCCACCGTCGCGGGCGCGGTGGTGGCGGAGGTCGTAGAGGACGTCGTGGGCGCGGTGGAGGTGGCGGGCCCGGTGGTGGTCGGCGCGGTCGTCGGCGTGGTGGCGGACGTCTGCTGCGCCGACCCGCTGTCGGCGCCTTCGAGCAGGTAGACGGTCGGGTCGGAGACGTTGAGGGTCGCGTCGCTGCGGATGCGATCGGCGACCGCGCGCGCTTGCGCCTCGCTGTCGTAAGGACCCACCAGGACCAGGTTGAGGCTGCCTTGCGTGCCTAGGAACACCGGGTAGCCGGCCGCGCGGAACGTCTCGGCCTGGCGGTTGGCGTTCTCGATGCTGCCGAACGCCCCTACCGAGACGCGGTACGGCGCGCCCTGACCCGCCGCGGCGGTCGACGCAGGCGTCGCGGTGCCGCTCGTGCCGGTCGTCGCGGTCGAGCTGAGGGTGGAGGTGGACGGCGTCGTCGAGGTGGAGGGCGTGCTCGTGACCTGTCCGCCGGTCGAGCCGGTTCCGGTCGTGGACGTCGCGGCGGTCCCGTCCTGCCCGCTGGCCTGCGTGGACCCGGCGGTCCCACCGTCGGTGCCGGTCGCGCCGGTGGTTCCAGTGGCGCCGGTAGCGCCGTCACCGGTCGCGGTCGAGCCGGCCGGCGGCAAGACGGCGATGCCGCCCGAGGGCTGGGTCCCGGTCGAGCCAGACGGGGTGGTGGTGCCGGTGCCCGTCGTGGTGCCGGTGGAGCCCGTACCCGAGGTGGTGCCAGGAGTCGTAGTAGTGCCTGAGGTCAGGGGCGTCGTGACGCTGCTCTGACCGGAGGTGGTCTGGTTGGCGTTGCGGTTGCCCTGGCCCAGCGGGAAGAAGGAACCTCCCGAGATCAGGGTGGCGATGATGCCAGCGATGACGGCGACCAACGCGATCCCGATGAGCAGGTCAGGCCAGTTGCGGCGAAGCCAATCCATGTTCCCCATCATACAGAGCCGTGCGCTGGGCGGACGGCCGGAGCGAATACCTCGAGGCTCAGAGGTACGTGGTTATCGCGCTGCAGGCTGCCTGGTAGCCCTGCTCGCAGGACGCCACCCAAGCGTCGCGCGCTGCGTTGCGTCGGTTCTGCGAGAACAGCGCCCAGCCGAGGTTGTAGAAGGACTCCGAGTCGCGCGGGTTCTGCTCGACGAGCAGCTGGTACACGCCCTCGGCCTCCTGGTAGCGCTGGGCGGCCAGGTAGCCGGCGCCCAGGTTGACGCGCGCCTCGACGCTGTTCGGGTTGAGCTGGACCGCGCGCTCGAAGCTGCCGATGGCGCTCGAGTAGTCGGCGAGCTGGTAGGCGCTGAGGCCGTTCCAGAGCTGGACCTGAGCATCGTTCGGACGGCTCTGGAGCACGCTGCGGAGCAGGTCGTTGGCGGCGGCGTAGTCGCCGAGCCGGTAGTGCGAGCGCCCGGCGATAAAGCGCGCCGACGTGACGATCTCGGGGTCGGAGAGCCTGGCGATGGCTTCCCTCGCGCTGGTCAGCGCCTCGGCGCTCTGGCCGAGCTGGTCGTGGGCGGTGGCGAGCGCGAAGTAGATCTCGCCGCGCTGCGGATCGAGCCTCAGCGCGGTGTCGAGGGCCGGCAGCGCCGCGCGCGGCCTGCCGTTCTCGAGGTGGGTGACACCGAGGTTGTACTGCGCCTCCCACGAGCCCGGGTGGACCGCGACGGCCGCTTCGTAGGAGGAGGCGGCGTCCGCGTCTCTCCCGAGGCTGCGCTGCAGCGCGCCGAGCTTGACCAGCGTGCTCGCCTGCGCTGCGCCGTCGCCCGCGGCCTGTGCCTTCTCGAGCGCACGCTGCAAGGACCAGATGGCGTAGTCGATCTGCCCCTGGCCGACGTAGATGTCGGCGATCAGGGCGCTGACGCGGTAGTCGCTGGTGCGGGTCTCGAGGTCCGTCAGCTCGGGCAGGGCCACGAGGCCGTCTCCGGCGCTGTGCAGGGCGGCACCGCGGCGGAGGATGTACCCGGAGTTGCCTGGCTCGAGCTCCAGGGCGGCGCCGTAGGCGGCCGCGGCGCCGGAGTAGTCTCCGACGATCTCGAGCTGGCCGGCGAGGCCGAGCTGAGCCTGAACCCGGTCTTCGATGGTGGCCTCTGGGTCGGCCTCCCTCAGGGCGTTGCGGAAGGCGTTGGCGGCGTCTTGAGCGCGGCGCAGCCGGGCGAGCGTCACCGCCCTGTTGAAGTGGCCGTCGAAGCGCTCGGCATGGAGCCTGGTCACCTCGGTGAACTCGAAGAGGGCCGCCTGGTAGTCACCGCGCGAGAACTCGGCGAGACCGAGCCCGTAGTGGGCGTCGCCGGAGGTGTAGTCGAGGGCGATGGCCTCGAGGAAGGCGTTCTTGGCGAGGTCGTGCTGGCCGGCGTTGAAGTGCGCGTTCCCCAGCGCCACCCAGGCGGCGACGTCCCCGCGATCGGCTTCTACGGCTGCGCGCAGCTCCGCCAGCGACGGTTGAGCCAACGCGGAACCGAGCAGGATCGCGACCGCGAGCCCGATGATGGCAGCGGCCGTCTTGGCCCTGCGCGAAGTACTGATCATGCCAGCCTCCCCAGCAACCCTTGACTCGGCAGTTCAGCGCGTGCGAATCGCGAGTTTCACGGCCAAGTATGAACCACGCCCGGTGCCCCAAATGTGAAATGCCACACGGGGTCTAGGCTATAGATGAGCGTCTGTGACGCTACTGGCGCGCCGTCGTCACGAGCTTGCTCAGAGCCAGCTGCCCACAGGCGCCGCCGGCATCGCGTCCCCGGCTGAAGCGCACCGAGACGCTCACGCCGCGCCTCTCGAGCGCGGCGCGGAAGGCGTCGCGGCGCGCCGTCGTCGAGTCGCGGAAACCGGAGCCCTCCCACGGGTTGAACGGGATCAGGTTGACGTGTGCGGTCAGGCCGCTCAGCAGCCCGGCGAGCTGGGTCGCCTGCCAGTCGTTGTCGTTGACGCCGCGCAGCATCGTGTACTCGATCGTCACGCGCCTGCCTCCGCGCTCCTGCCAGTAGCGCAGGGCGGCGACGATCTCGTCGATCGAGTGGGCGTGCGCAGTCGGGATGATCTGGCGCCGCGTCTCCTCGTCGGGCGCGTGCAGGCTGACGGCCAGCACGACCTGCAGGCCCTCGTCCGCCAGGCGCCGGATCTTGGCCGGCAGGCCGACGGTGGAGAGCGTGATGCGCCTCGGCGACAGCCCGAGGGCGGCGGGATCGACGAGCGTGCGCACGGCGCCCACCGCCGCGTCGTAGTTGAGCAGGGCCTCGCCCATGCCCATCAGGACGACGTTGCGGATGCTGGCGGGCTCCACGCCCTCGAGCCTGGCGACGGCGGTCAGCTGCGCGACTATCTCGCCCCGGCTCAGGTTGCGGCCGAAGCCGAGCGCGCCGGTGGCGCAGAAGGCGCAGGCGGCCGGGCAGCCGACCATCGAGGACAGGCACACGGTGCGGCGCGTCAGGTACGGCATGTAGACGGCCTCGGTCTGACGCGAGTCTGCCAGCGTGAACAGGTAGCGCACCGAGCCGTCCCTGGAAGGGAAGCGCTCGACGGCGGTGAACGGCTCGACCGCGTGCGACTCCGCCAACGTCGCGCGCAGCGAGGCAGGTAGGTCGGTCATCTCCTCGAACGAGGCCACCGGGTTGCGGTAGAGCCAGGCCCTGAGCTGCTCGCGGCGGTAGCTGGGCGCTTCGGCCGGAAGCGGCAGGTCGTGCGGGTCGTAGTCGTAGAGGCTGCTCGCGCTCACTGCTCTCAAAGCTACAGCCTCGACCGCCCCCGGTGACAGTGCGCACCGAGCCGGTGCTCGCCCAGTTGCTTAGCGACAGCGCGGCCGCACTCGCCACAGACCGCGCGAGCCTGGCGCTACTATGTGGCTACATGGCAAGCAGCAGAGCGCGCGTTGTCGGCATGGTGTTGGCGGGCGGCAAGGGTTCGCGCCTGCATCCTCTGACCTGGAAACGCACCAAGCCGGCGGTGCCTTTCGGCAGCAAGTACCGCATCATCGACTTCGCGCTCAACAACATGATCAACTCGGAGATCTTCGGGATCTTCGTGCTGACGCAGTTCAAGGCGCAGTCGCTGACCGAGCACATCCAGCGCAACTGGCGCTTCGGCACCTTCTTCTCCGACTACTTCATCACGCTCGCGCCGGCTCAGATGTACCTGTACGAGGAGCTCGGCGCCGAGTGGTACCGCGGCACGGCCGACGCGATCTACCAGAACCTCCACCTGATCGACAACCAGCGCGCGGACCTGGTCGCCGTGTTCAGCGGCGATCACATCTACAAGATGGACATCAGCCACATGATCGAGTACCACCTCGACAACCGCGCCGACGTCACCATCGCGGCCTACCCGACGCCGGTCGACGAGGGACGGCGCTTCGGGGTGCTGCAGGTCGACTCCGATTGGCGCATCACGGAGTTCCAGGAGAAGCCGGACGACCCCAAGCCGATCCCAGGCCGCTCGACTCACTGCCTGGCGAGCATGGGCAACTACGTGTTCAGCGTCGACAAGCTGATGGAGTTCCTGTCCGAGGACGCGATGCGGCCCGGCTCGGAGCACGACTTCGGCAAGGACGTCCTGCCCAAGGCCCTCGCCGACGGGCACAGGCTCTTCGCCTACGACTTCGCCCGCAACCCGATACCCGGCCAGGAGGGCCCGAACACGTACTGGCGCGACGTCGGCACGCTCGACAGCTACTGGGAGGCCAACATGGACCTCGTCGCGGTGCGGCCGCAGTTCGACCTCTACAACGACGAGTGGCCCCTGCGCACCTCGTCGGAGTACTCGCCGCCCGCCAAGTTCGTCCACGAGGAGGAGGCGAGAACCGGGCGCGCCGTCAACTCCCTGGTCGCCGGCGGCGTGATCATCTCCGGCGCGACGCTGCGCAACACCGTGGCGTTCAGGCGCGTGAGGGCCAACTCGTACTCGACCGTCGAGAACTCGGTTCTGTTCGACAACGTCACCGTCGGCCGTCACGCGGTGGTCCGCAACGCGATCATCGACAAGAACGTGACCGTGCCCGACGGCGTCGAGATCGGCGTCGATCCCACGGCCGACAGGGCGAGGGGCCTGACCGTCATGCCCAGCGGGTTGGTGACGGTCCCCAAGGGCTACAAGTTCGAGTGAGCGCCGGCTGTGGGCGACGACAGGAGGCGGCGGCGCCCGCGCTGCCCGAACCCGTACCTGAAGGTAGGGTTGGGTCTTGGTGGTCGGGTTACAGCGCCGACTCATGTTGGGGTGCTAGCCTTTGGTTCGGTCTGCGCGGGCAGACTTCGCCCGCTCGAGGCTTAGCGGCCACGGCTGGGGCGGCTTGAGCGCGGTCAACGCGCACGCGGGAGGCTTGCGTTGAAGAGGTCCTTCAACCCCTGGCTGGTCGTCATGCTCCTCATCCTGGGGATCTACGTCTTCAGCCAGTTCAACTCGAACGGCGGAGCGCGCGAGATCACCTACTCGACGTTCAGCGAGTTGGTCGTCCAAGGCCGCGTTGCCTCGGTCAAGATCGACCGGAACACCGGGGTCATCGAGGGCGCGCTGGTCAGCGAGTCGCAGGTGACGATCAACGGCGAGCCGCAGACGATCCGCAGCTTCAAGACCACGGTGATCCTCACCGACACGCTGCTCGAGGACCTGCGCGCCGGCGTCCCCGACGTGACGATTCGCAACCAGACGCAGTGGCTCGGCATCCTGCTGGGCTCCATCCTGCCGATCGCCATCCTGCTGGGCTTCTTCTGGTTCGTGTTCATGCGCGCCCAGGGCGGGCCGAACCAGGTGATGCAGTTCGGCCAGTCGCGCGCCAAGACATTCGGCCGCGACAACAAGGTCACCACCACCTTCAACGACGTCGCCGGCCACAAGGAGGCCAAGCAGGAGCTCCTCGAGGTCGTCGACTTCCTCAAGACGCCGCAGAAGTACCTGCGCATCGGCGCCGAGATCCCCAAGGGCGTGCTGCTGGTCGGCCCTCCCGGCACCGGCAAGACCCTGCTCGCCAGGGCCGTCGCCGGCGAGGCGGGCGTGCCGTTCCTGACCGTCAGCGCCTCGGAGTTCATGGAGATGTTCGTCGGCGTCGGCGCCAGCCGCGTGCGCAGCCTGTTCGAGGAGGCGCGCAAGGCCGCCCCCGCCATCATCTTCATCGACGAGCTCGACTCGATCGGGCGCCGCCGTGGCGCCGGCATCGGCGGCGGTCACGACGAGCGCGAGCAGACCTTGAATCAGATCCTCTCCGAGATGGACGGCTTCGAGAAGGACACCTCGGTGATCATCATCGCGGCGACCAACAGACCCGACATCCTGGACCCCGCGCTGCTGCGCCCCGGTCGCTTCGACCGCCAGGTCACCATCGGCCTCCCGACGCAGCGCGAGCGCGAGGAGATACTTAAGGTCCACGTGCGCAACAAGCCGATCGCCGACGACGTCAGCCTCAAGCGGCTGTCCGAGGCGACGCCGGCTTTCTCGGGCGCCGACCTCGAGAACCTGACGAACGAGGCGGCGCTGGTCGCGGCCCGCTCGAACAAGCAGGTCATCAGCTGGATCGACTTCAACGAGGCGCTCGACCGCATCACGCTGGGCCTGCGCCGTGGCAGCCTGGTGCCTTCGGAGGAGGAGCGCAAGATGCTCGCTTTCCACGAGGCCGGGCACGCGGTGGCTTACGCCGCGCAGCCGATCCTCGGCGAGATCCGCAAGGTGACGATCATGCCGCGCGGCGCGGCCGGCGGCTTCATGGCGCCCCTCGCCAAGGAGGAGCTGTTCTACGACGTGGCGCGCTTCAGGGCGCAGCTGGTCGTGGCGTTCGCCGGCCGCGTGGCCGAGAAGCGCGTGACCGGCACGATCTCCTCGGGCGCCAGCAACGACCTGAAGCAGGCCACCGACCTCGCCAAGCAGATGGTCCTCGACATGGGCATGGGCGAGCGCGAGTACGTCGCGTGGGGCTCCGATCAGGGACCGATCTTCCTCGGCGGCGAGATCAGCCGGCGCAAGGACTTCAGCGAGGAGACGGCCAGGGAGCTGGAGCAGCAGGTCGACGAGATCCTCGCCAGCTCCTACCAGGCGACCGAGGCGCTGATCGGCGAGAGCTGGACGGCGGTCGAGGCCGTCGCCGAGGCTCTGCTGGAGCGCGAGACCCTGGACGGCAAGCTCGTCCAGCGCGCCTACCAGCTCGCCAAGGACGGCACGCCGACCGCGGAGATAGTCGAGACGATCGTCGAGGCTTCGCAGCAGGCCGAGCGGCGCCTGCTGGAGCAAGAGGAGCGCGAGAGGCGGGCTGCCGAGGAGGAGCGCAAGTCGGCAGAGGCCGGACGCGGCGGCATCCCACTGGAGCCGCAGCCGCGCCCAGCGCGCGAACCCGGCGCCTGAGCTGGGCGTCCGGCTGAAGGCGGCGGGGGCCGGCGTTGGCACTGCTCGACGGCAAGTACGAGGTCATGTCTCAGCGGCCGCTCGAGGGCGGCCGCACGCTGTTCGAGGCCGCGGCTCCCGACGGCACGCCCCTGCGGGTCGAATGGTTCGAGCTGCCAGAGGCGCAGGACCCCGCGTTCGAGCGCTACCGCAGGCTGCTCAAGAAGCTCAAGCGCGACGGCAAGGCCGCGGTTCACGACGTGATCTCGCGGCCGGGAGCGCGCTACGTCGCCTGGCTCAAGGCTCCAGGCAACTCGCTTCCCGTCGACGACGAGGCTCTTAGCGCCGCTCTGGCCGCGGAGGGTTTCGACCCCGGCGCGGCCGACGTCAGGCGGATAGGCCGCCAGCCGCCGCAGCTCTACGGGCTGGGCTTCGACGGCCTGCTGGCCGAGCCGAGCCCGACGACCGGCACCTCGCAGCAGACCGCCAGGCGCCTGCGGGACCCGGCGGCCCGCGCCGACCCGCTGTCGCGCTTCGACAGCCGCAGCCTCAGCTGGACGCTCGCGGGCCTGCTGGGCGTCGTGGCCGTCCTCGTCAGCCTCCTCGCCTGGAACCGGCTCGTCGAGGAGGCGACCGTCGTGATGCCCGACCTGGCCGGTACGCCGGTCCAGCAGGCGGTCACCGCCCTGGCGCAGCTAGGCTTCGAGGTCGTCGCCGACGGGATCGCCTCCGAGGCTCCCATCGGCAACGTCATCGACGTCGAGCCGCCGGCCGGCTCGGAGCTGCGCCGCGGCCGCAGCGTGCGGCTGCGCTACGCGCTGCCGCCAGGGCAGCTCGCCCCGACCGAGGTACCCGCGCTGGTCGGCCTCAGCCACCCGGGCGAGGTCGAAGCCGCGCTGTGGACGGCGGGTCTCGTCGTCGGCGAGGTCGCGCGCATCAACGCCCCGTCTCCCGCCGGGATCGTCGTCGCGCAGGGCGTGCCCGCAGGCTCACGCGCCGGCACGGGCACCAGCGTCTCGGTGCTGGTGAGCGCCGGTCCTCTGGCTGCCCAGACCTTCGTGCCCGACCTGGTCGGCATGAACGTCGACGATGCGCGCGCGCTGGCGCTGCTGGCCGGCGTGGCGCCCGACAGGATCTACCTCGACGAGGTGGCCGCCCAGGCCGGCGCCAGCGGGACCGTGCTGAGCCAGTCGTTGGCGCCCTACGTCCCGGTCGCGCGGGACCAGGCCGCCCTCAGGCTCGTCGTCAGCACCGGTGGCAGCGCTCCGGCGGCGCAGGGCGGCGCCCCCGACGTGGTGGGCATGGAGCTCGACGCCGCCGAGCGCCTCGCCCTCGAAGCCGGCTGGCTGCCCCTGGTCGCGCGCGTCGCCAGCCTCAACCTTCCTAACGGCATGATCGTGTCGCAGGCGCCTCAGCCGGGGCAGGGCGAGCGGGGCACGCTGGAGTTGACCCTGAACGTTCATCCGATCAGTCTGGTCCCGCCCGACGTCCGCGCGGAGATCCGCGAGAGCGAGCCGCGCGAGTTCGCGTACGCCTGGACGATCCTGCCAGGCATCGGCGTGACGGACGCTCAGGTGTGGGCCACGACGCTGGACGGCACCCGGACGCTCGTCGCCACCTGGCGCGTGAGCGGCGGCGAGGTGCTGCGGGGAAGCTGGACGACGGCCGACACGGGGCCGGTCACCTTCGAGCTGCTGCTGGGCGGCAGCCCTTACGGCGAGCGGCTGCTGGTGCCCTGACGCCCCCGGCTTCGGTCTCAGGCTAGGAGCGGGGGGCGGCCGGGCGCGGTGTATAGTGGCCTTTGGCAATGTTGGCGGCGGCCTATGACGCGCTCATGGCGCAGCCGTTCGTGGCGCGATGGCTGCACCTTCTCCCGCGCATTGGAGCTTCGTGCTAGACACGTTTCGTGACCTAGGGCCGTACCTCCGCAGGCACCGCTTGGCCTTCCTCCTCGGCGTGTGCCTGCTGGTGCTCAACGCGTTCCTCGCCACGCTCATCCCGATCATCCCCGGGCGCATCATCGACGGCTTCACGACCGGCATGGGCATGGGCGAGCTGTGGCGCAACCTCGCGCTGCTGGTGGGCTTGGCCCTGGTCGGCGCGGTGATCATGGTGCTGGTCAGGCGCCTCATCCTCGGCGCGAGCTGGGAGATCCAGTTCTGGATCCGGCGCGACATCTTCGAGCACTTCACTCGGCTCGACGGCAACTACTTCGACAACACGCGCGTCGGCGACCTGATGGCCCGGCTGACCGCCGACCTCAACGCCGTGCGCATGCTGATCGGCATCGCGATCATGCAGGGCTGCAGCACCGCGCTGATGATCGGCTTCACCATCTACCGGATGGTGGACCTCAGCCCCAGCCTGGCGCTGCTGACGGTGGCCGTCGTCCCGTTCATCTCGCTGACGTTCTTCGTGCTGCTGAGGATCATCCACCGGCGTTACACGCGCGTCCAGGAGCAGTTCTCCGAGGTCTCGGCGATGGCACAGGAGAACTTCAGCGGCATCAGGGTCGTCAAGGGCTTCGGCATCGAGAACCGCGAGATGGGCAAGTTCGCGGAGCTCAACGACGAGTTTGTCAAGCGCAACCTCGCGCTGACGCGCGTCGACGGCCCCCTCCATCCGCTGATGGAGTTCATGTTCGGCCTCACCGTCGCCGTGCTGGTGCTCGTCGGCGGTCGCCTGGTGCTGGGGGTGGGCTCCGAGCTCTCCATCGGCCAGTTCTCGAGCTTCATCCTGCTGTTCGAGGGCATCCAGTGGCCGCTGGTGGCGCTCGGCTGGATCGGCAACATGCTGCAGCGCGGCTCCACCTCGTGGGGGCGCCTCAAGGAGATACTCGCCTCCGTTCCCGAGGTCACGGACGGGCCCGAGACCGACTACTCCCTGCGCGAGATCGAAGGCGAGATCGAGTTCCGCAACGTCAGCGTCAGCTTCGCCGGCGTCAAGGCTCTCGACGACGTCAGCTTCCTAGTGCGCGCCGGCGAGTCGGTCGGCATCACCGGCCGGACCGGCTCGGGCAAGACGCTGATAGTCCAGCTGATCACGCGCCTGACGAACCCCGACTCAGGCGAGATCCTGATCGACGGCATCGACCACCGCCGCTACCCGGTGGAGGTGATCAGGCGCTTCATCGGCCTGGTGCCGCAGGAGCCGTTCCTGTTCTCCGACACGATCGCGGAGAACATCGCGTACGGCGTGCCGGAGGCGCCGGCCGAGGAGCTCGCGCCGCGCGTCAGGGCCGCAGCCGAGCTGGCACAGCTGGCCGGCGACGTCGACGAGTTCCCCCTCGGCTTCGCGACCAGCCTGGGCGAGAGGGGCGTGACCCTCTCCGGCGGCCAGCGCCAGCGCACCGCGATCGCGCGCGCGCTGATCCGCGACCCGAAGGTCCTGATCCTCGACGACGCGCTCTCGGCCGTCGACACCCAGACCGAGACCCACATCCTAGGCGGGCTGAGGCGCGTGCAGAGCGGCAGGACCACGATCGTCGTCGCTCACCGCGTCAGCGCGTTCCAGAACGTCGACCGCATCTACGTGCTCGAGCTGGGACGCATCGTCGAGCAGGGCACACACGACGAGCTGCTCACACTCGACGGCCGCTACGCCGACATCGACAGGCGGCAGCAGCTCGAGGCCGACATGGAGGCGGCGTGAGCACGGATCCGGAGCAGAGCCGGCACAGCGGCGGCTCCGAGGCGCCAGGTCGGCGCCCGGCGCGCCTGACCGACATGGACCTGCCCGACTACTCGGTCGCGGCCGAGCGTGCCGCCTACCGCGATAGGCGCCATCAGCGCGGCAACCGCATGCTGCAGGAGAGCCTCCTCGACGAGGACGGCGAGGCGTTCGAGAAGGCCTACGACCACACGATGATGCGGCGGCTGCTGGGCTTCCTGAAGCCCTACAAGCTGCAGCTCGTCTCGGCGATCGGCCTGCTGCTGCTGACCAGCGCCCTCGCCCCTGCCTTCCCGGCGCTGTTGGCCGCCGCCATGGACCGTTACCTGCTGGCCGACCAGCCTCCCTTCTCGCTGCTCAGCATCGATCAGCGCCTCAGAGGCCTTTTAGACATCACCCTGATCTACCTCGGCCTGCGCGTCCTGAGCTTCGGCCTGCGCTACGGCTATACCTACCTGATCTCGTGGCTGGGCCAGAAGATCATCTACGACATGCGGCGGCTGATGTTCGCCAAGATCCAGCGGCTGCACATGGGCTTCTTCGACCGCACGCCTGTCGGGCGCCTGATCACGCGCATCACCTCCGACGTAGACGCGATCCAGCAGATGATGACCGACGGCCTCGTCGGGCTCATCGCCGACGTCGGCATGATGGTCGGCCTGCTGATCTACATGTTCTCGATCAACTGGCGGCTGGCGCTGATCACGCTGGTCGTCATGCCGTTCTTGTACCTGACGATCGACTTCCTCAGGCGCCGCATCCGCACCGCCTACCGGGCCGTGCGCCTGCGCCTGTCGAAGTCCAACTCCTACCTGGCCGAGAACCTCAGCGGCATGAAGACCGTCCAGCTCTTCAACCGCGAGGCGCGCAACCAGCGCCGCTTCGACCGGCTCAACCTCGACCTCCTCGAGGCCTACGACGAGCAGATCCGCTGGTTCAGCCTCTTCTTCCCCTCGGTCAACCTGCTCGCCGCCGTCTCGAGCGGTCTGATCCTGCTCTACGCCGGCAGCCAGATCCTGGGCGCCGAGGCGCTGGCCGGCGCCGGCATCACCGTCGGCGTGCTGGTCGCGTACATCCAGTACTCCGGCATGTTCTTCCGGCCGCTGCAGGACCTGTCGGAGAAGTTCAACATCATCCAGG
>CAYYOK010000064.1:0-19185 GCA_964473205.1 uncultured bacterium
GCCGGCGTTCTCGCCCGGGCCCTGCAGCACCTGGGCCCCCGCCGTCGGCAGGCGCCTGAGCAGCGGCCGCGAGTTCTTGTAGCCGCAGTGCTCGCTCCACAGGGCGCCGAACACGGCGGCCTCGAGGGCGCTGGGCTGGCGGCCCATGCGCTCCACCACCATGTCGAACTCCGCTTCGCTCAGGCCGAACTCGCCCGCGCGCGAGCGGAGGCCAGGCGCCTGGGCACCAACCGTCGCGGTGCCGTCGTCGGCGCCAGCGGGCGCCTCCCGACGCGGCGCGGCGGCGTCACCAAGGTCGGTCACGAGCGCACCGCCACCGCGTCGACCAGCGACCCCAGCACGGCGATGCCGTCCGTTGAGCCCAGCAGCGCAGACACCGCGCGCTCGGGGTGCGGCATCATGCCCATGACGTTGCCGCCCTGGCTGACGATGCCGGCGATGCCGCGCAGGCTGCCGTTGACGTTGGCGGCCTCGGTGACGGCGCCGCTCTCGTCGCAGTAGCGCAGGATCACCCTGCCCTCGCCTTCCAGCCGCTCGAGGATGCTCGCCCCGGCGAAGTAACTGCCCTCGTTGTGAGCGATGGGCATCCTCAGTACGCCGCCCTCGGCGGCGCGGCTGGTGAAGGGCGCGCGCGACGTCTCGACGCGCAGGTGAACGTCGCGGCACTGGAACGTCAGGCCGGGGTTGCGAGCCAGTTGGCCTGGGAGCAGGCCCGCCTCCGTCAAGATCTGGAAGCCGTTGCAGATGCCGAGCACCGGGCCGCCGCCGCCAGCGAAGCGCTTGACGGCGCCCATCACCGGGCTGTGCGCCGCGAGGGCCCCGCTGCGCAGGTAGTCGCCGTAGCTGAAGCCGCCCGGGATGACGACGGCGTCGACGCCGTCGAGCTCGGTCTCGGTATGCCATACCATCCTGACCGGCGCGCCGAGCTCGTCTTGCAACGCGTAACGCGCGTCGTCGTCACAGTTGCTGCCTGGGAACGTGATCACTGCTATAGCCATGTGGTAGCGGCCACAGAGGGCCACGCCGAAGTTATCACGGCCGCGCGCGCTGCGGCCCGGCGCCGCCCCGTGCCGCGGCCGAGGCTGCGCGCCTTGCCGCCTCGGCCGCAACGCTGCTAAGATGCGCAACCGTCGCGGCGGCTGCCGCGGCGGCCGCGCGGTCTTCGAGCTCCGGTGCCGAGCAGGCACCTCGCAAACTCGCACAGAGCTTGCGCAGAGCTCGCACGGAGGCCGGCGCGGCGCGGTCGTGCCGAGATGGCGGAACGGTAGACGCAGTTGACTCAAAATCAACCGGGGCGACCCGTGCGGGTTCGAATCCCGCTCTCGGCACCAATACCCCTCCTGGCCGCTCGGGTACACAGCCTTGCGACCGGCGCGGCGCAACGGAAGGCGCGACGTTCGGGGTTCGACGGATAGAGTTAGACGGACGCGCCGACAGGCGCATGGAGGAAGCATGTTCTGGTTGGTGTTCATCTTGTTCGTGCTGGTTTCGGTCGCGCTACCCGGCGTGATCTTGTTGCAGGAGCCGAAGCAGTCTGGCTTGGGAAGCGGCCTCGACGGCGGCGGCGCAGTCGACTTCGGTAACGTGCGCGGCACCGCCGGCGGCCTGCACCGCATGACCATCTACCTCGGCATCTCCTGGGGCGTTCTGGCCATACTCCTGCAGCTGATAGGCAGGTAAGCGCGCTTCCGACCCGGCCCCAGCGGCCGGGTTTCTCTTATGGAAAGCTGAACCTAAGTTATAGCCAACGCGTGCCGTGTGCATTGACCCCGCCCTGCGTGCGTAGTAACTTCAGTGGCGATGTGGGTACAACTGCAGAGGGTTGATCGTGAGCCCACATGGCGCGACCCCGTTAGCCTCGGTTCGCAGACGCGTTGCGTGAGTCGAGTCGAGCGGGTCTTTAGTTGTAGCGGAGGTCTGGTGGCCTCCGAGCATCGTAGTCACTTGGAGGCAGAATGAAGAGATTGATCATCGGCATCGCCGCGCTCGCCCTATTCGGCGCAGCGATGGCACAGCCCTTCGTGTACGGGCCGGAGTACGCGCCCACCGTCACGTACGGCGGGACGGTCATGGAAGACACCTTCTCCGACTTCACCACGCTCAACCCCGTGCTGATCAGCAACGCGACCGAGAACGCCGTCGCCGGCCTGTGGGGCGGCCCCGGCTTCGTCTACCGCGACTGGCTCGGCACCCGCTCGTTCCGTGACGCCGATGGCAACTGGAACCTCGGCTGGGCCGAGAGCGTCGAGGAACTGATCCCGCACCAGGACTTCATCGTCACGGTCAAGCAGGGCTGGTACTGGTCTGACGGCGTCGAGATCACCATCGACGACGTCATCGCCGCCCGCACCATCATCGGAGACCCCGATGTCGGCTCGAACAGCTACGTCTGCAGCCACATCGGCGGCGACCCGGTCACGTTCGAGAAGCTGAGCGACTACTCGATCCGCATCACCCTGCCCCAGCCGTTCGTGAACTCGCTGGCCGTCAAGGACTGCGGCACGCTGCCCGCTCACATCTTCATGCCCGTCTACGAAGCCGAAGGCGCCGCCGGCGTCCAGGCTCTCTGGGGCATCGACACCCCGCCCTCCGAGCTCGTCTCGGGCGGCCCGTACATCCTGACCGAAGTCCGCACCGGTGAGCGCCTCGTCCTCGAGCGCAACCCGAACTACGGCAACTGGGTCCAGGCTGCCGACGGCAGCGGCCTCCCCGGCCCCGACCGTTGGATCGTAGAGATCTCTCAGGACGCCAACGCCATCCTCGCGCGCGTCGTCACCGGCCAGTCGAGCGCCTACTGGCCCGACACCGCCGACCGTCTCCGCGCCGTCATCGACGCCGTCAACAGCGGCACGATCCAGGGTCGCGTCTACCCGAACATCGCCCCGTCCACTGCTCAGGACTTCCTCACCTACATGCACAACAACCCTGACCAGTGCAAGGCTGACATGTTCAGCAACCACATCTTCCGCCAGGCGATCAGCATCATGATCGACCGCGACGCGCTGGTACAGGGCGCCGTCGGCGGCCTCGGGTTCCCGGCCAAGGGCTGGACCTCCGCCGCTGCCGCTCCGTTCGACGGCGCGACCGTCGAGCCGATCGAGTTCGACCCCGAACTCGCCGTCGAGATGCTCGCCTCCATCGGCTTCACCGAGACCGGCCCCGACGGCGTGCTGCGCAACCCGGTCACGGGCTGCCGCGCCGCCTTCGACCTGAACTTCAACTCCGGTAACAACCGCCGCGCCCAGCTCGCGCTGATCATCTCGCAGACCGCCGCCGAGTACGGCGTCGCGATCAACCCGCGCGAAGTCTCCGTCGAGATCTGGGGCGACGCCATCGACGGCCTCGTCGACTACGACGCCCAGATCTGGGGCCTCGCCGGCGGCGACATGGACAACCCCCACGCCTACAACGTGTTCGGTCTCGCCCAGAGCCTCAACGCCTGGAACAAGAGCGACAACGCCCAGTCGTGGGAGATCCTGATGGACCAGCTGTCCACCCGGATGTCGACGATGCTGGACCTGGATGACCGCGTCGCCGTCTTCAACGAGCGCGCCGAGCTGATGGCCGAGTACCTCCCGGTCACCCCGCTCATCAACCAGGCGTTCCACTTCTACGAGAACCTCGGCAACGTCTGGCCGGTCGAGTACCTCGACCCGAACAGCATCCAGTCGCCGTACCGCCCCGGCGGTTTCCGCGACGCGCTGACCGCCCCGTAAGCGGCGCGCCTAGAGACACAAGCTTGAACGCAGTAGGAACCCCCTCTCGCCCCAGCGGCGCGAGGGGGTTCCATCTCGTCCGGTATCTCACACAAGGTCTCTTACCGACCCCACTAGGATTGCTCCAGTGCTGATCAACTATGTAATCAGGCGCGTCTTCAGCCTCATCCCCACGTTCATCCTCGCGACGTTCTTGGCTTGGATCGTCATCGAGATCGCCCCGGGGGACTTCGCGAACCAGTTTCGCTTCGACCTGATCGACCCCGGCAGGGCTGAGCGCATGCGCGAGGTGCTGGGCCTGAACCAGCCGTGGTACGTGCGTTACTTCTATTGGCTGCGCAACCTCGTGTTCAACGGCGACCTCGGGGCCAGCATGACCAGCCGCGGCGACGTGACCGCGCTGGTGATCCCGCGCATGCAGAACAGCCTCACCCTGCTGCTGCCCGCCACCATCCTGACGTTCCTCATCGCCATACCCATCGGCGTCTACTCCGCCATCCGCAAGTACTCGATCGGCGATCGGATACTCACGGTCTTCAGCCTCGTCGGTCTCGCGATCCCCAACTTCTTCATGGCGCTGATCCTGCTCGCGTTCGCGGTCGGCTTCTACCAGAACAACCATTGGTTCCTGCTCCCGACGGGCGGGATGACGAGCTCCAACTTCAGCCAGCTGAGCACGTGGGGCCAGTTCAAGGACTTGGCCTGGCACCTGATCGGGCCGATGATCGTCGTCACGCTCTCCGGTCTGGCCTTCACCAGCCGGATCATGCGCGGCGAGATGCTCGAGGTCATGGGGCAGGACTACGTGCGCACGGCCAAGGCGAAGGGCCTCTCGCAGCGAACGGTCACGTACAAGCACGCTTTCCGCAACGCGATCCTGGTGCTGGTGGCGACCATCGGCGGGATCCTCCCCGGCCTGATCAGCGGCGCCGGCACCGTCGAGTTCGTGCTCAGGTGGCCGGGCATAACGCCCCTGTTCATCACCGCCATCTTCGCCCAGGACGTCTACGTGATCATGGCGTTGCTGACGATCCTCACGGTGTTCCTGATGATAGGCAACCTGCTGTCCGACCTGCTGCTTGCGATGATCGACCCGAGGATTAGGTACTAGGTCATGGACAACGCAACTGACCGCAACGACAACCGCGCATCCAGCAACGAGAGCGTGAGCGCTGCGCAGGCTTCGGCGGTCGCGGCGTCGAACGCGACGTCGACGCAGCGGGCCGCGTTCGTCAAGTCGACGGTGAAGGGCACGAGCCTCGGTGCGATCGCGTGGCAGCAGTTCAAGAAGCATCCGCTCGCGCGCATCTCGCTGACCGTTCTCGGCTTCCTCTACCTGATCGCAGCTTTCGCCGACTTCCTCGCCCCCTACCCCGAGCGCTACATCAACACCAACATGACCTTCCAGCCGCCGAACCGGATCCACTTCGTGGACGAGGACGGCCGGCTGACGAGACCGTTCATCTACCGCATGACCCGTGAGCTCGACATGCAGACGTTCCAGACGATCTGGACCACGGACACCTCGACGAAGTACGAGATCAAGTTCTTCGTCAGGCGTGAAGGCATCCGCGACCGCTACGTGCCTTTCCCCGTCAACCTGATCCCGGTCGGCCTGCGCCAGCAGTGGGGCATCTTGCCGACCTCCACGCTGCACCTCTTCGGGCTCGACGATCCGAACGCCCGCATCTACATCTGGGGCTCCGGTGACCTGGGCGACGACATCTTCGGCCGCATCCTCTTCGGCGCCCGCATCAGCCTGACCATCGGGATCCTGGCTTCGATCGTGGCGATCCTGCTAGGCATGATCATGGGCGGCCTGGCGGGGTTCTACGGGGGCTGGCTCGACGAGATAATCCTGAGGTTCGTCGAGGCGCTGGAAGCCATCCCCAGCCTGTTCTTGCTCCTGGCCCTGTCCGCCGTCTTCTACCCGTTGGGCCTGCCATCCTCCGTCGTGTTCCCGCTGATCGTCATCGTGCTCGCCCTCATCGGCTGGGGCGGCGTAGCGCGCACGATCAGGGCGCAGGTGCTGTCGATCCGCGAGCGCGACTTCACCGTCGCGGCGAAGGCGCTCGGTGCCGGCTCCGGCAGGATCATCGTGCGTCACCTCCTGCCCCAGACGCTGTCATACGTCGTGGTCGTGATGAGCCTCTCGATCCCCGGCTACATCCTGGCGGAGGCCTCGCTCAGCTTCTTCGGGCTGGGCATCCAGCCCCCCGCGACCAGCTGGGGCCTGATGCTCAACACGGCGCAGTCGTTCGTCGGCGTTACCGGCCTCGCCGATCGCTGGTGGATCTTCCTGCCGGGCGTGTTCATCTTCGTCTCGGTGCTGACGTGGAACCTGCTCGGCGACGGCATGAGGGACGCGCTCGACCCGCGCAGCCGCAAGTAGTCCTGCATGCGGCGGGACGCTTACAGGCGCCCTGCCGAGCACTCGCAATCCGCAGCGCCGGGATGTTATTCTTCGGTCATCGGGAGGCGTTAGCCCAACCGCCGTTCGTATGAGTTCCCTGGACGCGAGCTTAGCGCCAGGCTCCCGAGAGTATTTGCAATCCGTCGATTTATCTTGCGGGGCGCGCCGCCCCGGTGGCTTCTGCCGCCGTCTGAGTAGCGCGCTCTAGTTCGTTTCGTTGCGCAGGCGGTCCGGCCGGGTCGCGTGACGCCGCGACCCAACGACGTTAGGAGCGTATGTCGTGATGGCAAACAACGAACGGTTGCTCGACGTGGTCGACCTCAAGACCTACTTCGACACCGACGAGGGCACCGTCAAGGCCGTCGACGGGGTGAGCTTCCACCTCGACCGCGGCGAGACGCTGGCGGTGGTCGGCGAGTCGGGGTCGGGTAAGTCGGTCATGAGCCTGTCGGTGATGCGGCTGATCGCGACGCCGCCAGGACGCATCGCAGGCGGTCAGATACTCTTCGAAGGCCAGGACATCGTCAAGAAGTCCGAGCGCGAGATGCGCCGCATCCGCGGCAACGACATCTCGATGATCTTCCAGGAGCCGATGACGAGCCTGAACCCCGTCTACACGGTCGGTGACCAGATCGCCGAGGCCATCGTTCTGCACCAGGGCAAGAGCTACCGCGAGGCGATGAGGCTGGCGGCAGACATGCTCGACCTGGTCGGCATCCCCGAGCCGGGCAAGCGCGTCAAGAACTACCCGCACCAGATGTCGGGCGGCATGCGCCAGCGCGTGATGATCGCCATGGCGCTCTCCTGCGGCCCGAAGCTGCTGATCGCCGACGAGCCGACCACGGCCCTCGACGTGACGATCCAGGCGCAGATCCTCGATCTGATGCGCAAGCTGCAGAACGAGATCGGCATGTCGATCCTCTTCATCACGCACGACCTCGGGGTCGTCGCTGAGATGGCCGACCGCGCGGTGGTCATGTACGCCGGTCGCGCCGTCGAGGAGGCGCACGTCAACGACATCTTCGCCAACCCGAAGATGCCCTACACCCTCGGCCTGCTCAACTCGATCCCGCGCGTGGACAGGGCCGCGGAGCACCAGGAGCGCCTCCAGGCGATCCCAGGCAACGTCCCCAACCCGCTCTACCTGCCCGAGGGCTGCGCCTTCCACCCGCGCTGCCGCTTCGTGCAAGACAAGTGCAAGGCCGCCATCCCGTCGCTGGTGGACGCCGGCGGGGGCCACCAGGTCCGCTGCGTCCGCTGGGACGAGCTCGACCTCAAGTCGGAGATCCAGGCATGAGCGCTACCCAAGCGAAGTCGAAGGCGGCGAAGGGCGATAACCTCCTCGAGGTCAGGAGCCTCCGCAAGTACTTCCCGATCCGCGGCGGCATCTTCTCGCGCGTGGTCGCCAACGTCAAGGCGGTCGAGGACGTCAGCTTCAACGTCAAGCGCGGCGAGGTCGTCGGCCTCGTGGGCGAGTCCGGCTCGGGCAAGACCACCGTCGGACGCAGCATCCTCAGGCTGATCGAACCGTCCAGCGGCGAGGTGCTGTTCGACGGCGTCGACGTCACCCAGCTGAGCAAAGGCACCATGCGCGAGTATCGCAAGCGCATGCAGATCATCTTCCAGGACCCCTTCGCGAGCCTCAACCCGCGCATGTCGGTCGGCGACATCATCGGCGAGGCCATGACGATCCACAACCTGGCGCGCGGCAAGGAGCGCGAGCAGCGCGTCGCCGAGCTCCTCGACAAGGTCGGCCTCTCCCCCAACCACATGCGCCGCTATCCGCACGAGTTCTCGGGCGGCCAGCGCCAGCGCATCGGGATCGCGAGAGCCCTGGCCGTCGACCCCGAGTTCATCGTCGCCGACGAGCCGGTCTCGGCGCTCGACGTGTCGATCCAGGCGCAGGTCGTCAACCTGCTGCAAGACCTCAAGGAAGAGCTCGGGCTGACGCTGCTGTTCATCGCGCACGACCTCGGGGTCGTCGAGTACATCTCCGACCACGTGATCGTGATGTACCTCGGCCGGATCATGGAGATCGCGCCGTCCAAGGAGCTCTACGCCAACCCGATCCACCCGTACACCGAGGCGCTCCTGTCGGCCGTGCCGATCCCCGATCCCACGATCAAGCGCGAACGGGTCATCTTGCAGGGCGACATCCCCAGCCCGATCAACCCGCCCTCCGGCTGCGTGTTCAGGACGCGCTGCCCCATCGCGACCAAGGAGTGCGCCGAGGTCGTCCCACCGCTGGTCGAGGTCAGCCCGGGGCACTTCAAGGCCTGCATACACCGCTGAGCAGCAAGGTGCTGCTCAGGTGACAACCAGGGTGACTGCCCGGTGAAGACCGGAGAACTAGCAGCGCGCGTGCGCCGAGCGGCGCTCGACGCGCTGCCTTCTACTTCCGAGAGCGACCTCGCCGGGTTCTACCGCTTGATCCGCGACTACCCCGAGCGCGCCGGCAAGGCGTTGCGCGGCCAGGTGGTGGTGCTCTCGGCTCGCGCGCACGCCGGCGACGAGTCCGCCGACGAGGTCGCGTTGAGCGTCGCGGCGGCTCTGGAGCTGTTCCAGGCGTGGGCGCTGATCCACGACGACATCGAGGACGGCTCCGAGCAGCGCAGGGGCAGTCCCGCGCTCCACCGCGTGGTCGGGATGCCGGTCGCACTCAACGTGGGCGACGCTTTGCACGCCCACATGTGGCGCTACCTGCTCTCGCTGGCGCTCCCGAGCGAGGTCCTGGGCGAGTTCGGCGCGATGATCATGCGCACGACCGAGGGACAGCACCTCGACCTCAGCTTCGTGGAGCAGGGCCGCTTCGACGTGAGCGAGGCCGAGTACCTCCGCATGGTCGAGCTGAAGACCGCCAACTACACGGTCCTGGCGCCGCTGCGACTGGGCGCCATGTGCGCCGGCGTCGCGCCGGACGCGGCGCTCACGAGCGCCGCCATCGACCTCGGCGTGGCGTTCCAGGTGCGCGACGACGTGCTCAACCTGCTGGGCGAGCCGGGCGCGTACGGCAAGGAGCCGTACGGCGACATCTACGAGGGCAAGCGCACCCTGATCACGGCGCACCTGCTGAGCTGCCTGTCCGAGATCGAGCGCTCGCGCGTCGTCGAGGTGCTCGCCGCGCGGCGCGAGGACAAGAGCCCTGACGACGTGGCGTACGTCATGGAACGGATGCGGAGGTGCGGCTCGCTCGAGCACGCCCAGGGCGTGGCGTTGGAGCGCGGTGGCAGCGGCCTCGCGCGCCTGACGGCCGGGTTCGAGGGCTTGCCGGGCGAGGAGGCCGCCGCAGCGCTGCTGGAGCTGCTCTCCGGTCTGGCGACGCGCGCGCTCTGACTCGGCCTAGAGCTCCTTGGCACCTGCCCAACCACCCGACGGCCGCCGCGACGCGAGCGCTAGCATCGGCTCATGATCCCGCCGCGGCGCACGCGCTCGTCTCGTCCCGGCGGGGTCAGCCTACCCGCGGGCCCGGGCGTCCTGACCGGCCGCCTCCCGCGGCTGGCTGCCCAGGTAGCGGCCAGGGCGCTCGGGTCCCTCAACCCCTGCCCCGTGTGCGGCAGGGCGGCGCCGGGCGCCGTCGTGTGCCCGGAGTGCGACGCCCTCCTTACCCGCGCGCTCGGCGCGACCTCGCCGCGCGGTGACACGCTGTGGCTCGGGCCGTACGCCGGGCCGCTGCTGCGCATGGTCCACGCGCTCAAGTTCGGCGGGCAGCGCGCCTTCGCGGCCTACCTCGGCCGCCATCTCGCCGGGCAGGTGCGCCGCGCCGGCTGGCGGCCGGACTGCGTCGCGTTCGTCCCGGCCTCCAGCGCCAAGCTCCGTGCGCGCGGGTTCGATCAGGCCGAGCTGCTGGCCCGCTCGGTGGCGGCAGAGCTCGGGGCCGAGTGCCGCGCGCTGCTCTCGCGCAGCGCCCCGGGAGCGGTGCGCGGTAGTCAGGCAGCGCTGGGCCGCAGCGCCAGGTCGGCCAACGCCGACGGAGCCTACGTCGCGACGGGGGCGCGGCGTCTGACGGTGCTGCTCATCGATGACGTCATGACCAGCGGCGCCACGCTGGCCGCCTGCCGCGCGGCCTTGGAGGCGGCCGGTGCCAGGTCGGTGCGCGCCGCGGTGGTGGCTAGGACGGTGAGGAGCGAGAGCGACGTGCTAGAGCACGACGATGACGGCGGCCAAGACCCCTAGCAGGGCGCCTACGATCACCTGCGGATAGGTGTGACCGAGGAGCGTCTTGAGCGCCTGCGGCTGGAAGCCTTCGTCGAACAGGTGGCTCAGCTCCCTGACGAGATCGTTGATCATCTCGGCCTGGCGGCCCGCCGCCCGGCGGATGCCGGTGGCGTCGTACATGACTATCGAGCCGAACACCGCCGCGATGGCGAACAGTGGGCTGTCCCAGCCGTGCAGCATCCCGAGGCTGGTCGCCACGGCCGCGACGGCGGCGCTGTGAGACGACGGCATGCCGCCGGTCTCCAGCAGGCGGGCGAACGCCCAGCGCCGCTCGGTGGCCAGCACCAGCAGCACCTTGAGGATCTGGGCGACGCCGGTGGCCAAGATTGCAGCCAGCAGGGGCACGTTGGTAGCCATGGCGCCGAACATCAGCCCTCTCGTCTCGCCACGGCGGCAACCACGGTGTTGGAGATGACCATGGCCACGGTCATCGGCCCCGTGCCCCCAGGCATCGGGGTCAGGTAGCCGGCCACCGCGGCGACGGCGGGGTCGACGTCACCGCGGATGGCGCCATCCACGCGCGACACGCCGACGTCGAGCACGGCCGCGCCCGGCTTGACCATGGCGGGCGTCACGAGCCCGGCGACGCCGACGGCGGCCACCAGCACGTCAGCCTCGCGGGCGAGCGAGGCGAGGTCACGGCTGCGCGAGTGGGCCAAGGTGACGGTGGCGTGCCGGGCGAGCAGCAGCGCCGCGACCGGCTTGCCGACCAGGTTGGACCGGCCGATCACGAGCGCCCTGCGCCCCTCGAGCGGGATCTCGTAGCGATCGAGCAGCTCGATGACGCCGAGCGGAGTGGCCGGGACCAGCCCAGGCTGGCCCGCCCAGAGCCGGCCAACGTTGACGGGGTGCAGGCCGTCGACGTCCTTGGCCGGGTCGATCAGCTCCAGCACCCTGCGCTCGTCGAACCCTGGCCCCGGCAGCGGCAGCTGCACCAGGATGCCGTCGACCTCGGGGTCGGCGTTGAGGCCGAGCACCACGGCCTCCAGCTCGGCCTGCGTCGCGGTCTCGCTCAACACCAGGGTGTCGGTGCGCAAGCCGACCTTCGCCGCGAGCCGGCCTTTCGACCTGACGTAATAGGTGCTCGCGGGGTCGTCGCCGACCCTGACGAACACGAGCTTGGGAACGTAGCTCAGCGACCCGAGCCGCTCGCGCAGCCGCTCGACGACCGCGTCGGCTGCCGCAGCTCCGTCGAGGCGCTCAGCCGCCATCGGCAGCCTCCAGCTCCTCGGGCGCGCCGCTCGCTCCCTCTGCCCCGGCGGCGCTCTCGAGGTCGGCGACGCCGGACGCGGCCAGCGGCTCCTCGCGCAAGACCTTGGCGAGGACGCCGTTGACGAAGCGCCCTGACTCGTCGCCGCCGAACTTCTTCGCCAGCCTCACGGCCATCTCGATGACGACGGGTGCGGGCGTGTCGGTCAGTCGCATCTCGGTGGCCGCGAGCCGCAACACGTTGAGGTCGGTCTGCGACATCTGCGTGAACGTCCAGCCGTCGAGGGAGCGCGTCAGCTCGGCGTCGACCTGCTCGCGGTGGCTCTCGAAGAGCTGCAAGAGCCGCTGGGCGAAGTCGAGGCCCTCGGTGTCGAGCGGCTCGCCGTAGATCGCCTCGTCCTCCGCTTCGTCCTCCGCCTCCAGGGCCTCGGAGCGCACCGTCTGCCACACCTCTAGCAGCGGCGAGGCGCCGCGCTCGGACTGGAACAGCGTGCGGAACGCAAGCTCGCGCGCTCTGCGTCTAGCCACCCTGCTCGCTTTCCGGCATCGTGATCGTCTCGACCGTGACGTTGACGCTGGCGACGGACAGCCCCGTCATCGCCGCGACCGCGTCGCGCACGGCCTTCTGCGCCAGCGCAGCCGCCTTGGGTATCTCGACGCCGTAGGCGACGCTGACCGTCAGGTCGACGTACACGAGGTCGCCCTCGCGCTCGATGCTGATGCCGCGAGCGCGCTTGCCGCTGAGGATCTCTCCCATGCGGCTCGGAGACTGCATGGCCCTGACGCCCTCGACCTTGTCGAGCGCGAGTTGAGCGATGCCGTAGAGCACGTCCGACGAGATGGCTAGAGAGGCGCTGCCGTTCACGAGCTCATCCTACGCGCAATGAAGTTGGTGTAGACAGCCCCGCGGCGGAAGAAGGCGTTCTCGAGCACCTTGAGGTGGAAGGGGACCGTCGTCTTGACCCCCTCGATCACGGTCTCCCGCAACGCGCGCTCCATCCGCGCGATCGCCTCGTCCCTGGTCGGTGCCCAGGCGATGATCTTGGCGATCATGCTGTCGTAGTTCGGAGGGATGCGGTAGCCGGCGTAGACGTGCGAGTCGACGCGCACGCCGGGTCCGCCCGGCCAGTGCACGTCGGTGATCACGCCGGCCGCCGGCCTGAAGTCGTGGTCGGGGTCCTCGGCGTTGATGCGCACCTCGATCGCGTGGCCCCTGACCGCCAGCTCGTCTTGCGTCCACGGCAGCGGGCCGCCGGCGGCGAGCTGGATCTGCGCCTTGACCAGGTCGACGCCGGTGATCATCTCGGTGACCGGATGCTCGACCTGGATCCGGGTGTTCATCTCGGAGAAGTAGAACGAGCCTTCCCTGTCGACGAGGAACTCGCAGGTGCCGGCACCGCGGTAGTTGATGTGCTCGGCGAGCCTCACGGCGGACTCCGCGATGCGCTGCCTCAACTCCGGGTCGAGCGTCGAAGGACCCTCCTCGAGCACCTTCTGGTAGCGGCGCTGGATCGAGCAGTCGCGCTCGAAGAGGTGCACGACCTTGCCTTCGCCGTCGCCGAACAGCTGGATCTCGATGTGCTTGGGCTCCTCGAGGTACTTCTCCATGTACAGCTCGGGATTCCCGAAAGCCGACCGGGCCTCCTCCTGCGCGTTGACGAACTGGCGCTCGAGGTCTCCGATGCTCTGCACCACGCGCATGCCGCGCCCGCCGCCGCCGGCGGAGGCCTTGAGGATCAGCGGGAAGCCGATCTGCTGCGCGAAGCTCCGCGCCGACTCGAGGTCGGCGAGCGCGTCCGAGCCCGGCGTGACCGGCACGCCGGCCGTGACCGCCAGAGCCCGAGCCGAAGCCTTGTCGCCGATGCTGGCGATGTTGTCGGGCCGCGGTCCGATGAAGACGATGTTGTGCTCCTCGCACTTCGAGGCGAACTCGGCGTTCTCGGCGAGGAAGCCGTAGCCGGGGTGGATCGCCTCGGCGCCCGTCACCACGGCCGCCGCCAGGATGTTGCGCACGTTGAGGTAGCTGCCGGAGGCGGGCGGAGGGCCGATGCAGATCGACTCGTCGGCCAGCAGCACCGGCAGCGAGCTCTCGTCCGCCTGCGAGTAGACGACGACGCTCTGCACGCCGAGCTCGCGGGCGGCGCGCAGGATGCGCATGGCGATCTCGCCGCGGTTGGCGATGAGGATCTTCTTGAACATCGCTTGCCTGGCTCAGTCCGGCTCGATGCGGAAGAGAGCCTGACCGTACTCGACCGGGTCGTCGTTGTTGACGAGCACCTCTCTGACGACCCCGGCGACCTCGGCCTCGATCTCGTTCATCAGCTTCATCGCCTCGATGATGCACAGGACGCTGCCGGGCTTCACCCGGTCACCGACGCGCACGTACGGGCCGGCATCGGGCGAGGGGGCGGCGTAGAACGTGCCCACGATCGGAGCGGTGACCTCGACGAGCTTGGCGGAGTCGGCGGTCTGGGAGCCCGCCTGAGACGCCTGGCCGGCAGCCTCTCCCTCCGACGACCGGCTGGCGCCACCGAGGTCGCCAGCGGGAGCGGCGGAGCCGGCGACCGGCTGCGCCGCCGGCGCCGTCGGCGCCTGGGCGATCATCTGCACGACGGGAACCCCGCGCTTCAGCGACAGCTTGAAGTCCGGGCCCTCGAAGCTGAACTCGCTGACCTCGGCATCGCTGAGCACGGCCAGCAGGCGCTTGATCTCGCGCGGATCCATCAGGCTCTGCCCAAGTAGTCGCCGCTGCGCGTGTCGACCCTGATCACCTCGCCCTGTTCGATGAACAGGGGAACCGCCACGGTCGCGCCGCTCTCGAGCACGGCCGGCTTGGACCCACCGGACACGGTGTCGCCCCTGACGCCCGGATCGGTCTGCGTGATCGTCAGCTCCACGACGTTGGGCAAGGTCACCTTCAGCGGCCGGCTCTGGAAGTAGTCGACCGTGACCTCGGTGTTCTCCTTGAGGAACCGAGCGCCGTCGCCGATCTGCTGTCGTGTGAGCGTCGGCTGCTCGTACGTCTCCAGGTCCATGAACGTGAAGGTGTCGCCGTCGGAGTAGAGGTACGACATCTGGCGGTACTCGATGAAGATGTCCTGCAGTTTCTCGGTCGCGTTGAAGGAGCGCTCGACGATGGAGCCGGTCTCTAGGTTGCGGAACTTGGCGACCATCTTGGCCCCGCCGCGCCCGATCTTCTGGTGCTGGTAGTCGACGACCTCCCACAGGCCGCCGTCCATCTCCACCTTGGTGCCACTCCGCAAGTCGGTGACGCTGATCATCTAGAACTTCCTCCGCTGCTAGCTTGACGGTGCGCACCAGCACGCCTGCAGGCGAGTACCCAACGAGGCGGCGGCGCGAGCGAACGGCCCACTTTACCACCCTCGAGCGGGTCTCAGACCCCCGGCCGGTTCCTTTCGCGCCGGGCCCGAACACGCCTGTGGCGCGTCCAGGTCGGCGAGATCGGGCGTGGCGAGGCCGTAGCGACGAGATCCAAGCCGGTGCGCCGCGGTCAGCGAATCAGGCCGGTGGGTTAAGCGCGATCGTCGTCGGCTCGAGTCCCGCCGCGGCGATCAGCTCGAGGTAGCGCTCGCCCGGCAGCTCGCCCTTCGCGCCGTCGATCGCCACGAACGCGGCCTCCAGCAGGTTCGTCCCGATGCTGCGCTCGCCCAGGCGCATGGTTGTCGTGACGAGGCTCGCGGCGCCGCGGCCGCGCAGGAACTCGACGTCCTCGGCGGTCGTGGTGTTGGTCAGCACGACCTTCCCGTCGAGACGCGCCGGCGCGTAGCGCTTCACCAGATGCCAGTCGCCGGCGATCACCTCCGCGCGGTCGTACGCCGCGCCGAAGCGCTGCTTCGGAGCGCTCTCCTGACGCGCGCCGGTCGGGTAGATCCAGGTGAACGGCAGGCGCGTGATCACGGGCAGCAGCGTGGCGGCCAGCCGTTCGAGCGAGGACAGACGCTTGATCTCGACACCGACGCCGAGCAGGAACATCAGGTCGCCGAAGGTCACGTCGGCGCCCAGCTCGACCAGAGCCTGGGCCATGCCGAAACGGTCGACCGCCGACACCATCAGCACGCGGCGGCCGCTGAGGCCCAGGACCGGCGCCAGCTTGGCCACGGCGGCACGCTCCAGGGACCCCTTGAGGCCAGCGCCGCAGACGACGGGCGTGGTGCGTGCGGCGCGCGCCATGCGCAGCGCGTCGCGGAAGTAGTAGCGGCGCGACCTGACGGGCACGTACAGGTCGATGCCGCCGAGGCCGATGGCCGAGACCCGGCCATCGAGCTCGGAGATGAGCTTGGCGGCCACCTCGACGTCGCCGTCGACGCCGAGGCGCCTGAAGCGCACCTCGTGGCCCAGCAGCTCCACCGTCTGGTCGGTGTCCCTGCGGCTCGAGCCGAGGGAGACGCTCACTACGTCGAGCGCCCCGCCTCCTGCCACGCGCGGCGCGCTCAGCCGGCCGCGGCGGCGGAGGTCGCCGGCGCGAGCAGCTTCGCGTACCAGACCAAGATCGGTCTCGCGTCGATGGCGAAGGTGTAGCCCAGCTTCTCCCAGAAGCTCCTGGCGCGCGGGTTGCTGCCGTAGATGCTGGCCAGAAGCCGCCTGGAGCGGCCCTTGAGGCGCTCTTCCAAGTCCCTGGCGCACGCGCTGCCGAGCCCGAGGCTCTGCAGCCACGGCAGCACCAGCAGCAGGTTGACGGTGGCGTCGCCGCCCTCGGGGTAGTCGAGCTTGTAATCGAGGTAGCCGGCGACGCGCTGCCCCGTGACCGGGTCGAGCGGTTCCTCGCCGGTGATCGAGGTCCGCTGGCCGACGCCTGGGTCGGCGGGCAGCAAGATCAGCTCGACGTGCCTGCGCGGGTCGGCGGTGGCGGTGGCGAGGTCGGTCCTGACCTCGTCTAGGGTCGGGATAGGGATCGAGATGATCTCGAAGTAAGCCGGGGTCAAGCAGTAAAGCTGATGGACGATCTCCGCATCGGACGTGTCGGCCCGTCTAGTTGCCGGTCCGAGAGTCAGGGTGTTCGAGTGCACGGTGCACTCTCCCTTCGGGAAGATGTCGACGCGCGGACCACCCGGTTCGAACTGAGGGTGAGGCCGTGGCGTTTAGTCGATTCTACCAAGGTCGTGTGAGCGCGCCCGTGCGCGTTGACGCATTTCCAACGAGCACGCATGTGCGTCGACGCGTTTCCGGCGCGCCGCCTTGCACGGCCTCACCTCATGCCTTAGGGTTGGGCGGGCCGCATCGATAGGAAGGGCGCTTCACGGTGATATGATCCCCGAATCGGCCGGCCCGATCGTATGGAGGAAGCCTTGTCAGAGGTAACGCGCACCGAGGACGTGAGCGCGTCGACACCGAGTGTGACGACCGACGCCTTCAGCAAGGCGTACCTGTTCAAGCGAGCGGACGAAGCGGCCGCCGCGGGCATGCACCCGTTCTTCAAGCCGATCGCAGCGCAAGACGGCGGAGCGGTCACCGTCAACGGCCGCGAGATGGTCATCACCGGGTCCAACGACTACCTCGGCCTCACCCAGGACCCGCGGCTCAAGGAGGCGGCGCGGCGCTCGCTCGACGCCTTCGGCACCAGCTGCACCGGCTCGCGCTTCCTGACGGGCACGCTGACGCTGCACGAGGAGCTCGAGAACCGCCTGGCCGACTTCCTGCGCAAGGAGAGCGCGCTGACCTTCAGCGCCGGCTTCCTCGGCTGTTTAGCGGTCGTCTCCGCCCTCGCGGGCCGCCACGACATCCTCTACTACGACCGCGAGAACCACGCCTCGCTCTACGACGCGGCGCGCCTCTCCTACGCCGCGCTGCGCAAGTACGAGCACAACGACTTAGGAGAGCTCGAGCGCCTGCTCGCGGCCGACGCCGGCAAGCCCGGCGGCCGGATCATCGTCTCCGACGGTGTCTTCTCGATGAGCGGGCACATCGCCAAGCTGCCGGAGCTCGTCGCGATCAAGAGGCGCTACGGCGCGCGCCTGATCCTCGACGACGCCCACGCCAGCGGCGTGCTGGGCGAGGGCGGGCGCGGCACCGGTGAGCACTTCGGCCTCGAGGACGAGGTCGACGTCATCGTCGGCACCTTCTCCAAGTCGTTCGCCAGCGTCGGCGGCTTCATGGCCGGCGACCGCGCGGTCGTCAACTACGTCAAGCACCACGCCCGGCCGTTCATCTTCACGGCCGCGCTGCCCGCCATGCAGATGGCCGCAGCGCTGGAGGCGCTGCGGATCATGGAGTCGGAGCCCCAGCACCGCATCCAGCTGTGGCGCAACGTCGAGCAGCTCCGCAGCGGCATGGACGCCCTCGGCTTCGACACCCTCGGCTCCGAGACCCCGATCGTGCCGGTCCTCGTCGGGCCCGACGAGCTGGCGATGGCGTTCTGGAAGGGCCTGTGGGAGGAGGGCGTGTTCACCACCCCCGCACTGCCCCCCGGCGTGCCGCACGGCCAGTCGATAATCCGCACCAGCGTCAACGCCAACCACACGCCCGAGCAGCTCGAGCGGCTGCTGGCGGCGTTCGCGATCGTTGGGCGTCGTCTCGGCGTCATCTGAGGCCGTGCAGCCGTGGTGAGTGTCGGCCAAGCTCATTCGCGCTCCGAGCTGAACGAGTTCCTCGACTACCCGTACCGCAAGTATCGGGGCGACAAGCGCTGGGTCGCGCCGCTGCGCATCTCGCAGCGCGAGCTCATCGATCCCAAGAAGAACCCGTTCTGGGAGCACGCCCGCGGCACCTTCTTCCTCGCCAAGGAGGACGATGGCCGCACCGTCGGCCGGGTCGCGCTGATCGACGACGACGTCCACAACCAGACCCACGGCGACAACCTGGCGTTCTTCGGGTTCTTCGAGGCCGAGAACGAGACGGTGGCCAAGGCCCTGATGTCGGCCGTCGAAGACCGTGCGAGGGCCTTGGGCCGCGACGCCGTCAGGGGGCCGGTCAACCCGACGATGAACGACGGCGCCGGCTTCCAGCTCAACGCCTTCGACGAGGCGCCCTACGTGATGATGCCGCAGAGCCCTCCCGAGTACCCGGCGTGGATGGAAGCCGCCGGGTACGAGAAGGTCAAGGACCTCTACACCTTCTACTTCGACACGGTGAAGCCCTTCGACGAGAGGGTGGGCAGGCTGGCCGACCGCAGCCGCTCGCGCTACTCGCCGGTGGTGAGGCCCGCCGACATGAAGCGCTTCACCGACGAGGTCAGGGTCCTCAAGGAGATCCACGAGGCCGCCTGGGAGAAGAACTGGGGCAACGTCCCGTTCACCGACGCCGAGATCGATCACCTCGCCTCCGAGCTGAAGATGATCGTCGAGCCGGAGATGGCGCTGTTCCTCGAGTACCAGGGCCGCACCATCGGCGTGTGCATCGCCGTGCCTGATCTCAACCAGGTCCTGGCGCGCTTCGACGGCCGGCTCTTCCCCACCGGCATCTTCCACCTGCTCAGGCGCAAGCGCATCATCGACCGCGCCAGGCTCGTCATGCTCGGGGTGCTCCCCGAGTACCGCAACCGCGGCTTCGACCTGCTCCTCATCCAGGAGGTCGTGAGGCGGGCCAAGGCCATCGGGATCGTAGGCGGCGAGTGCGGCTGGACGCTGGAGGACAACCCCGCCGGCCGCGACGATGGCGCGGTTGATGGCGTGGTTG
>CAYYOK010000065.1:0-18887 GCA_964473205.1 uncultured bacterium
GGCAACAGAACAATCCTTTCCAACCCACCCTATACACAAACAATCTGACACCCTCGGGCGGCTTCGCCGTTCAACTCGCCAAGGCCTTCGGGGCCGAGGTGACCGCCGTCTGCAGCACCAAGAACGTGAACCTGGCACGATCCATCGGGGCTGATCACGTCATCGACTACATGCAGGCAGACTTCACCCGGCTACCTCAGCGCTACGACCTGATCGTCGCCGTGAACGGCTACCACTCGCTCCTCGCGTATCGGCGCGCCCTCAGCCCCCGCGGCCGTTACGTATGCGCCGGAGGCACCGTGCTGCAGTTCGCGCAGGCCATGGCCCTGGGCTCCCTGTTATCGAGCACCAACGGCAAGCGCATGGGCAGCATGGGGATAGCGGTAGCGAGACAGGAGGATCTGGCGTTCCTCGCCGAGCTCTTGGAGCAGGGCAAGATCGTGCCGGTCATCGACCGGAGCTATCCGCTGAGCGAGATCGCCGACGCCTTTCGCTACGTGGAGGAAAGCCATGCTCAGGGAAAGGTGGTAATCACGGCGATAACCGATCCGCAGCCTCCGCCGCATCACGATCCGGCGGCTCCCGCTCCACGGTCCTGAGCGTGGGGTGTCGATCTAAGTCGAGTCAACGGCGCACGGAGAAGCGCAGATGAAGCACCCGACTCCCCCTAATCACCTCGACCGGATCCTCCAACAGCTGCTGCGCCTGCACCGACCCGAAGAACCGCTTGCCGGACCCGAACACGACAGGTGCGACGTCCATACGCACCTCGTCGACCAGCCCCGCGGCGAGCATCTGACCACCGACGTCACCAGCCGCGACCTCGACGATGCGCTCACCCGCCAGCTCCTGCGCCTTGGCCATGGCAGCCTCGATGCCATCGACGAAGTGGAAGGGCGCCTCCGGATACCACCCCTCGGGCCTGCCCCGATGCGTCACCACGACGACGTGGTCGATCCCGGACGGAGGCACCCCGTCCCAACCGTTCGTCATGTCGAAGACGTGGCGGCCGGCGATGGTCACCCCGACCGCGTCCCAGTAGGCCCGGGTGTAGTCGTAGGACGCCTGCGACACCTTGAGCACGCCACTCTCGTCCAAAGGCACGTCACCGCTTAGCAGCCAGTCGAACAGTGGTCCGGGCTGGTCGTTATGGTCCGCGATGAAGCCGTCTACCGACACCGAGGCGTACATGACTACTTTTCCCACGGGGCGCACCTCCGCCTTGAGATCGCCCCTAGACTAGCGTTCTATCGCAGGAGCCCAGCAGCGACTCACCGCTCGTCGGCCGTTGACAACACCGGCTCTCAGCCCGGGAACCATCGCGCCAACATCAAGCTGACCAACTCCCTCACCACACCTTCCATCTCCCAGCGCACCTCGGCCGGCCTGAAGGCCTCGATTGTGGCGTAGCTGACGGCCTGGAAGGCGTGAGCCAGCTCCATGCCCTGCCTGATCAGCCGCTCGGGCTCGACACCGTTGGGTAGCAGGCCGTCCAGCGCGCAGGCGTAAGCCTCCAGCACCTCTGGCGTTTCAGGATGCGGCCGAGAGAAGCCGATCAGGTTCACCAGGTCCACACCTGGCCATGAGAGTGAGGCGTCGGTCCAGTCGATGATCACGACCCCGCGCTCCACGGCGATCACGTTTCCGAGATGTAGGTCCCCGTGGCAGAGCAGCAGCGGAGGTTCCAGCCGCTCGAGCTCCTCGAACCTCTGTCGCAGCAGGGCGTCGAGCTCGGGCAGCAGAAGGCGTGAGCGCTCGTCTAGCGAGTCCAGCTCGGGAGAACGCCAAACCAGTTCGAGTGCCGCGGCTGTGGCTGCCGGGCCACGGTCCAACAGTCCCGCGCTGAGAAGTTCCGTCTCAAGGCCGCGGCAGCTCCGTTGAAGCTTCGCCAGAGCTAGCACCACCTCTACGCGCGAGGCTTCATCGGCGGTAGACGCCGGCGTCAGGCGCTCCTGCAAGAACCAACCCGTCGGTGCCGCCTCCGGCAGCGAGACGGTTCCGCTGGCGACGACAGCAGCTACGTGGTCGGGCTCGAGCTCAGCCAGACGCTTGGTGACAGCCGCCTCGTGGTGCCACACCGGATGAGGCAGCTTGAGCACATAAGACTCGCTCGCCCAGACGCTCGAGAGGCTCCAGGTCCGGAGCTGCTGCAGCGGCTCCCCCTCCAGTCCGCCTCGCTCTCCGATGCGAACCAGTGGACGTCGCTCCGGCTCGGCCGCCAGCGAAGCGGCCAGTTCTGTCGTGAAGCCGGGTTGGATGAAGGCAGGTAGCAGCGGGCTGAGTCCGCCGCGGGCCCAGAGCCGGGGGTCGAAGCTTGGTGTGGCGCGGGCGCTCTCCTCCGCTACCCGTCGGCTGTCACCTTGCCCCCTCCGACACTCCAAAGCGGTATGTAGCGCCGCCTTCAACGCGTCGGGAAGGCCAGTCAGGGGCGGCCCTTCGGCATTCCACCAGGCGAGCAGCTCTGGCTGCCAGCGCGAGTCGGGGAACGCCTCACAGAGATACAGGCGTTCTGTCGGCACACCTTCAGCGCCTTCCACTTCGCCGAGGCAGCAGAGGAAGGCTAACGCCGGAAACGCGCTCTCAGCGAGCTCCGGCGGCAAGTCACCCGCGCCGCCGCCGGCGTAGTCCGGCACCGTGCCGGGGTTCTCGAACTCCTCGCTTAGTGGCTCGTCGACACAAGGGAGACCGGCCCCGTCCGGTCGGAGGGCGACCGCTGGTTCATGGGGATGTATCAGGGCGAGATGTCGCCTGAGCGTGGCGACCGGCGGCGTTGTCGCTTCGCTCACCACGAGCCGGTGACCATTCGGCCCACGGTATCACCCGGTTCCATCGAGGCAGCGAGAAGGTCGAGGCGATGCCGTCCCAGCGCGCTTGATCTAAGATGCCGCCGATGGACGCGACCGAACTGCTCCGCGCCTACGACGACAACCTCCGAACCGAAGCCGAGGTTCGCGGCGCCTCGTCCGTCTCGCGTATCGGGCCGCTCTGGCTGGCGATCTATGCCGAGGACCGCGGATTCCTGACTTATCGCGATCTCGGTGGAGCCGATGCCGCCGAGGTCGGCCGGCTCGTATCCCGAGCACGTGAGCTGTTCGAGGCGAACGCGACCATCGATGAGGCGGAGTGGAAGACGCGCGGCCACGACCACGCGCCCGGTCTGCACGATGCGCTCGTCGCCAACGGCTTCGAGCCGGAAGAACCGGAGTCGATCATGGTGGGCGAGGCACGCGCTCTGGCCGTCGACGCCGCCCTCCCTGACGACGTCACGCTGAGACGAGTACATCTCGAGCACGACGTCCGCGCCATGAGCACCATGCAGGATCGCGTCTTCGGCGACGAGGTGTCGGAGGCACGCGTTCGAGAACTCTTGAATCGCCTCGAAAGTGGCGACGGCTTGCAACTCTGGGTTGCGGAGGCGAACGGCGAGATCATCTCCGCCGGACGCCTCGAGCCGACCTTCGGAACCTCGTTCGCCGGGCTCTGGGGCGGGGCAACAGTGCCAGAGTGGCGCGGCAAGGGCATCTACCGCGCGTTGACGGCCGCGCGCGCCATGGCCGCGCTGGCCCTCGGTAAGACCCTGTTGCACAGCGATTCGACGGAGTTCTCTCGCCCGATCCTCGAACGCTCTGGGCTGGTGAAGGTCTCCACGACGACGCCGTACATCTGGCGCCGCTGAGTCAGACCTCGGCTGTCACGTCGGCGATCGCCTCCGCGAGAGCGAGGTCCAGCAGTGATTGCGAGCTCGCGGCGCCGCCTTGCCGCACGACCCTGACGTGCTGCGGCGACGTCGTTACGGTCACGTTGGCGAACGAAGCAGTAGATGCGCCGGTCAAGGCGGCCATCTCCTCCGCCGATCTCGGCTCGGGCGGTGCGTTCAGCCACGACTCGCCGCCTAGCGGCTCGACGAGGGTGATGGCGAGGTTCGGCCGCTGAGCGACGCTCACCACGCGCCCGTGCCGCTCGCCCGCGAAGACCTGGGCTCCATCCATCGTCATGCGCACCCTGCCGCTGGCGAGCGCGCGCGTGAGCCCCAAGGCAGGGATCTCGGTAACCTCCAGGCCTAACGGGGTCATCAACGCTCCTATGTCGGCGCGTACGGAGCGCAACGCGACCACCATCAGCGGGATGCCCACGACCGCGACGAAACCGACCATGGCGATGAGCACCGCCCCGCCGCCGCCAGTAGCGAAGGCGATCGTGGCAAGCGCAACGACGATGAAAGCAAACCCGAGATACGCCAGCGACACCCTCGCGCTGCTGTCGATAGAAGCCTTGGCTCTGGGAGTAGGTGGGGTCAGCGCCAGCCTCTCGTAGAGGTCGACGGCGTCCCTCGATACGCCACGCCTGATCTGAGCAAGCCAGATTCCTAAGATCAGGACCCAGAGGACGACCCAGCCTGCCAGGAACAGCTTGTTCACGAGGGCCTCGACGTCGGGCGGCTGCAGAGCGCTGACGACGATCAGCCCCAGCACCCAAATGGCGAGCCAGGCGAGCGGGAGGCGCATCGCACGGGACGCGGCCGTGTTGCCAGGAGACGGCGAGCGGCTCAGCGCTGAAGCCTCCGGCGGCGCGCGGAGAGCCAGAGCGGAACGAGGAACGCCGCGGCGACCAACGAGTAGAAGAGCGGCGCGAAGACCACGAGCGTCAAGTTGGTGATCTTGACCATGAGACCCGCGGGGCCGGTGCAGTAGACGTTGATCTCGGTGGATCGACCCGCCGGGACGCCTGTCATCGTGCTCGTCGAGAAGACTATGTCGCCGTCGCACAGGGGTCGGGCGAGGAACGCGTGCGCCTCCGGGCGGAGGTTGATGGCGATAGCCGCTAGGACGATCCCCAGCATCAGGCAACCGAAGGCCAGCGCGGGGATGCCGAGGAAGAGTGGTGGCGTTCGCGGCTCCCCGACGGGATCGCCCGAGCTTGGTGTCACTCGGTCACGATATCACCCGGCGGAATGCGCACTTCGGTCACATTGCGGACGGCACCCCGGTCAACAGGTCGTCGAGCCTGGCGAAGTTCTCGTCCATGCCGCCGTCCATTCCGCTGGCGATCATCGCGTCGCACGCCTCCTTCGACGTGTAGGTCGACACCACCTCGATAGCGCTGCGGCCGCCGCCGAGATCGACGAAGTTGAGCGTCTCGAGGGTGGCGCCGGGGTCGCCCTCGAACTCCCAGGTATGGACTATGCGGCCGGGCACGACCTCGTGATAGGAGCCGCGGAACGCCCAGCCGCCTCCATCGGAGGCGCCGACCACGTACCGGAACGCTCCGCCGGTGACCGCGTCGAACCTGTCGAACCTGACCGTCGTGCCGGCAGGTCCGGTCCACTGCCCAAAGAGCTCCTGCTCGGTGTGGGCGCGCTGCACGAGAGCGGCGCTGGCGGCGAACTCACGCCGGTGGAGGATGCTCTGCTCACCCACGCGGGTATGCGTGGTCTGACCGGGGTTCCGAACGTCGTGGTTGCTCACTTCTCCTCCTCCGCTGCCTCTAGTTCGAGCAGTAGGCTGTCCAGCCTCTCGTAACGCTCCTCCAAGCGGCGCCTGCGCGCCTCCATCCAGTCGACGGCGGCGTCGAACGCAGCGAGCTCGAGCTGCACGCGCCGCCTGCGCCCCTCACGATGGCGCGTGACGATCCCCACCTGCTCGAGAACGTTCAGGTGCAGCGAGACGCCCTGGAACGAGATGTCGAACATGCTCGCGAGCTCGCCGACAGTCGCGTCGCTCTCGACGAGGCGCTGCACGATGGTGAACCTGACTGGATCACCTAGCGCGGAGAATGTGTCGGCCACTGCCGGAACCATGCTTCATTATTCAAGTTTTTACTTGAATGTCAATGCGGCAGCGTTGACACGCAACAATCGCCGTCTAGCAGCCGTGAACCGGCCCTGCAGACCGGAAAGCGCCTAAACACGCGTCTGCTCAGAAGACCTCCCCTCTGACCCACTCGATGTACTCAGCCGACCCGCCTTCAGCCGGGTACGAGACGACACAAGGAAGCTCGTAAGGGTGCAGCTCTCGCACCGCGGCTATCAGATCGTCGACCTTGGCAGCCACCGTCTTGACGACGGCCACCACCTCCGGCTCCTCCGCGACCTCGCCCTGCCAGCGGTAGACCGAGGTGCCTGTCGGCATGACGTTGACGCAGGCAGCCAGCCGTCGCTGCACCAGCTGCCTCGCCACCGCGAGCGCCGAGCCCTGGTCAGGAAACGTGAGGTAGACGGCGCGGATCTCGTTCGCCTCGCTGCTCATGCCAGAGGATAGCGGCCTCGGAGCTCGGGTCTGCGACCACGGAACCTCAGGGTGTATCCTCGCCGGCGAAGCGAAACGAGCGGTACCGATGAAGGCGAGGTCCAGCCGTCGGCCGGGCTCTCGCCCGATCCCGGAGGGCCTTGTGAGCGAGCGACGGATCACAGCGTGCCGAGCTGACCAGCATCGTGACCTGAGTGATCGCGCCGGACCGCCGCCGGCCGTGGCGCAGCTCCGGCTGGCGTCTCGCCGCGCCGGCAGCCGGGTCGGAGCGGCTTGGCGCCGTCTGCTGGCCGTGGTGCTGCTGGCGAGCTGCGGCTTCGCCGCATCCCAGGCCGTCCACGTCGAGCTGATCCTCGACGCCTCCGGCTCGATGTACAACCGCCTCGCCGACGGCCGCTACCGCATCGAGGCCGCCAAGCAGGTCCTCGTCGACCTGATCTCCGGCCTGTCGGCCGGCGAGGACCTGAACGTCGGCCTGCGCGTCTACGGCGCGCGCATGCTGGCCACCGAGGACGGAGCCTGCGAGGATACCCACCTCGAGGTGCCGATCGCGGGCGTCGATCGCGACGCGCTCAGGAGCACGGTCGAGAACACGCTCGCCAGGGGCGCCACGCCGATCGCCTACTCGCTGCAGCTCGCGGCCCAGGACCTGCCGACGACCGGGGTGCGGCGCGTCGTGCTGGTGACCGACGGCATCGAGGCCTGCGGTGGTGACCTCGCTGCCGTGGCGCAGCTCTACGCCGAGCTAGGCATCGAGCTCAAGATCGTCGGGTTCGATCTGGGAGCCTCGGCCGCGGCTGCGTTCGCGGCCATCGCGGACTTCGAGAACGCTCTGAGCGCCGAAGAGCTCGCGGGAGCGCTGCAGGACGCTCTCGGAGGAGTCGCCGAGGCCAGCGTCGAGCGCGTGCCGGTGACGGTCGTCGTCACGCGCGGCGGCGAGAGGACCGACGAGGGCGTGAGGGTCACCTTCGTCAGCGCCGTGAGCTCGCTGTCGGTGCCGCTGGTGTCGACCGCCAACGGCGAGTTCGAGGCGCTCTTGCCGCCCGGCGGCTACGTCGCGGAGCTGATCGATGCCTTCGCGGACGGACGCGTGACCCAGATCGCGGGGCTCAGCGTCGATCCGCTCACGCCCGCTACCTTCGAGTTCGAGCTGGCTCCCCCGTTCGACGTCGAGCTGGTCGTGACGCAGGAGACGCCAGCGGCCGGCACGCGCATCCTGGTCGAGTTCGCTGGCGCTCCGACCGCGACGCTCGGGCTGGTAGCCGTCGCGCCAGCCGGCTCGCCCGACGCGATCCGGCTCTACCAGGCGTACGTGTCGTCGGCGTCCGGCTCCGTCGAGCTGCTGACCCCGGACGTGCCAGGCTCATACGAGGCCCGCTTCTACCTGACGCTTCCCGAAGGCGGCCACCTGGTGATCGGCCGCAGCGGTGCGTTCGAGACGCTGGCTCCGACCGCCACGCTCGAGGCTCCGGCGCAGGTCGCAGCGGGGACGCGGTTCGACATCGGCTGGTCGGGACCGGCCGGGCAAGGCGACGCGATCGTGCTGGAGCCGGTCGACGAGACTCCCGCCACGGGCCGCCCGGCTTCGGTGCGGCTCTTCACCTCACCTGCGGTCATGCAGGCGCCCAGCGTGGAGGGCGCTTACGAGCTGCGCTACCTGACGGGTCAGAGCGGCAGCGTCCTCGCCACCCTGCGCATCGACGTCATCGCCGCCGTCGTCACGCTGATCGCTCCGTCCGAGGTCGCGGCCTCGGCCTTCTTCGACATCGTCGTCGAGGGCGCCGTCGGCCCGCAGGACTCGATCGTCACGGTCCGCAGCGGCGCGCCGGACCAGGGCGCGGAGGCGTTCGGTCCGCCGCGCCGCGTCTACGGCTCGAGGGTGCAGTCGCGCGCGCCGGCCGAGCCGGGCGAGTACGAGCTGCGCTACCTGAACGGGCGTGGCGAGATCGTGCTGCGGCACGCCCTCACGGTGCTCTGACGACGGTCGGCACGGTCAGGAGCCGCGCGACCCGGAGGCCGGCGCTAAACGGACCGCCCTCAGCGGCACCAGCGAGGCCAACAGCGACAGCACCAGCAGCGCGCTGGCGGCCCACAGCGCTCCGGTGGCCGAGCCGGCGAGGTCGCCGACGAACCCGCTCAGCGCCGGGCCCACGGCCTGGCCGAGGGCGAACGCGGCGGTCGACAAGCCCATCGCCCTCCCCCACTCGTGGGGCGGCAGGCCCTTCCTGAACAGGTCGGTGATCGCCGTGATGACGCCAGGGAAGGTAATCCCGAACAGCAGCGCCGACACCAGCGGCGCGGCCGCGAGCAACGGCTGCAGGCTGGCCGCGACGAGAGCGAGCATCACCAGCCGCAACGCGACGGCGCCGCCGAACGCGTCGATCGGTCGACCCCAGACGATGCCGGTCAGGCACGCGCTGGCACCGAGGACGATCCACAGCGCCGCCAGCCCGCCGCCCACGTTGCTGGTCACGAACGTCATGTAGCCGATGTAGCCGGCACCGTACAGCCCGTACGAGATGAGGGTCGGGACGATCCGCCGCATGCCGCCGCTGGTCTGCGTGCCAGGGGCGCGCAGGGTCGGCTCCCTCAGCGCCGACATCGCCAGGAGCGAGACCGCGGTCATCGCCAGCGACAGCGCGGCCAGCAGCGCCCAGCCGAGCTGCCAGCCCTGCGAGCCCTGCAGGAACGGCAGGATGATCGTCGAGGCGACGATGCCGAAGCCCATGCCGCCGAAGTAGAAGCCCATCGCGGTCGCGTTGCCGCCAGAGGCCAGCAGCAGAGCGGCGCCGCCGACGAAGACGAACGCTCCCAGCACGCCCTGCGCGAAGCGCAGCGCGAGGATGAGCTCGAACCCCGGCCCCAGCGCCAGCGCCGCCAAGGTGGCGGCCTGAAGCAGGAGGCTGATGTAGAACCCGCGACGGTACCCGAAAGCGACGAGGACTCGATGGCTGACCAGCGCCCCGACGAAGTAGCCGGCGGTGTTCGCGCTGCCGATCAGTCCGGCCTGCGCCAACGAGAGCTGCAGGGCAGCCTGCATGGCCGGCAGCACCAGCGCGTAAGCGAAACGCCCTACGCCGAGAGCGGCGCCGAGACCGAAGCCCATCAGTAGTCCTGTCTTCACCAGCGGATTATCGCACCCACCGCGTAACATGAGACATGACCTCCAGCGGGCTGGTAGTTGGCGAGGACGGCCTGGCGCGGCCGGCCTGGGCCGCCGTCGACCCGCTGCTGCGCACCTACTACGACACCGAGTGGGGCATGCCGGTCACCGACGAGCGCGGCGTCTTCGAGCGCCTGAGCCTCGAAGGCTTCCAGTCAGGCCTCTCCTGGGCCACCATCCTGCGCAAGCGCGAGGGGTTCCGGGCTGCCTTCCACGGTTTCGACCCCGAGGCCGTCGCCGCGTTCGGCGAGCGGGACGTCGAGCGGCTTCTCGCCGACCCGGGGATCATCCGGCATCGGGGCAAGATCGAGGCGACCATCGGCAACGCAGGCCTGACCCTTGCCCTTCGTGAGGAGGGCGGCCTGGCCGAGCTCGTCTGGTCGTTCAAGCCTCGACGCACGCCGGAGCCGCGCAGCATGGCCGAGGTGCCCACGGTCTCCGAGGAGTCCAAGGCGTTGGCGAAGGCGCTGCGCCGCCGCGGCTTCAAGTTCGTAGGGCCGACGACGATGTTCGCGCTGATGGAGGCGATCGGTATCGTCGACACGCATCTGCTGGCAAGCCATCGCCGCGGGAGCTCCGGAGTCTGGATGTGATGACCGCCGAGAGCGGCGATGTCGGCCTCACTGGCTCTACTGGCCGTTCGAGCAACGCCGATGCCGGCTTGGCCGCGCTGGCCGCGTACCTCCCCGAAGACCGCCGCGCGGAGCTGGCGGGCGGCCCGGTGGTGGCGAAGCGCGCCAGCGGCAGCGTGCTGTTCGCCGACGTCTCTGGCTTCACCCGGCTGACCTCGCGCCTCGCTCACGTCCTCGGGCAGCGGCGCGGCGCCGAGGAGGTGCCCTACCACCTCAACCGCGTCTACGACGCTCTCGTCGGGCACGTCCGTGACCGCGGCGGCAGCGTCGTGGGGTTCGCGGGGGACGCCATCACCTGCTGGTTCCCGGCCGACGACGGCCATCGCGCGACGGCCGCGGCCCTCGACATGCAGGCGGCGATGCCCGCCTTCTCCGACGTGGCGGTGACCGACAGCAGCGGCATGCTCACCTTCACCGGCGAGACCGTGAGCCTGACCCTGAGGGTGAGCGTCGCGGCCGGCGAGGTCAGCCGCTACGTCGTCGGCGACCCCAGCGTGCAGCTCATCGACGTGGTGGCCGGCCGCGCCGTCGAGAAGCTCGATCTCCTCAACGGCCTGGCGCTGCCGGGCGAGGTCGTGGTCGGGCGGCGGGTCTTCGAGCGCATCGGAGACGAGTTCGACCTCGCCCCACGGCAGTCCGGCGACGACCGAGCGGTGCGCGGCTGGGTCGCGACGCGCCGCGAGCCGGCGGTGGCGCCCAAGCTCACGCCAGACGAGGCGCCGGACGCCGGGACCGAGAGCCTGTCGGAGCCCGCCCTCGCCCCCTGGCTGCTGCGCGAGGTGAAGCACCGGCTGGATAGCGGCCTCGGCGACTTCCTCACCGAGCTCAAGCCGGTCTCGGCGCTGTTCATGCGCTTCACCGGCCTCGACTACGACGACGACCCTCGCGCCGGCGAGAAGCTCGACGCCCTGGTGCGCTGGGCGCAGGCGCAGGTCGACGCGCTCGGCGGCGCTCTGGTTCAGCTCACCGTCGGTGACAAGGGCAGCTACCTGTACGCGACCTTCGGAGCTACCGTCGCTCACGAGGACGACGCCGTGCGCTGCGCCGCCGCCGCGCTGGCGCTGAGCCGGGCGGCTCATGTGCATCCGTTCCTGGAGAGCGTTCACCTCGGTATCGGCTCGGGCGTGGCCCGCACCGGAGCTTACGGTGCGACGACCAGGCGGACCTACGGCGCCCTCGGCGAGGAGACCAACATGGCCGCGCGCCTGATGAGCCAGGCCGACAACGGCGTCGTGCTCGCCAGCCACGCGATGCACCGCGCCACGGCGTTCGAGTTCGAGTACCTGGCGCAGCCTCCGCTGCAGGTCAAGGGCCGGACCGAGCCGCAGACGCCGTACCTGCTGCTCAGGCGCCGGCACGAGAGCGCGCCGACGACGTTCGACGACGCCACCGAGCTGCCGTTCGTGGCGCGCGAGCGCGACACGGCCCGGATAGTCGCCAGGCTCGAGGCGGGAATCGCGGGCGAGGGCGGGTTGCTCGGCATCGTGGGCGAGAGCGGCATGGGCAAGTCGCGGCTCCTCGCCAGAGCCCTGGCGCGCGCCGCCTCCGGCCTGCCGGCGGCCGGCCTCGAGGTCCACGCCGGCGAGTGCCAGTCGTTCGAGCGCAACACGCCTTACGCCGTCTGGCGGCCCGTGTTCCGCGGCCTGCTGGGGCTCAGCAACGACCGGCGCGAGGGCACTCCGGGCCTCGCGGAGTTCGAGGCGGCGCAGCTCGAGCGCACGCTGGCGGCCTTGGACGAGCGGCTGCCCCTGCGCGCGCCGTTGCTCGCACCGGTCATCGGTCTCGAGCTGCCGGCCAACGACCTGACCGCGGCGCTGACGACCGAGCAGCAGGCCGCGGCGCGCGAGGCTCTCCTGCTCGAGCTGCTGCGCCGGAGCGCGCGCAGGTCGCAGGCCAGCGGGCGAGCCTTGGTCGTCGTGCTCGAGGACGTCCACTGGCAGGACTCGGCCTCCGCCTCGCTGCTCGCGACCCTGGCACGGGTCGTGGGAGACCTGCCCCTGAGCGTGCTGCTGACGCTCAGGCCCGACGACGAGTCGGAAGGCGTCAGGGCCGTCGAGGCCCTGCCGTGGCTCGAGAGGCTCCAGCTCGAGCCCTTGCCGGTCGAGGACGCGACGTTCCTCGCACACCACGTGCTCGACGAGATCGAGCTCACCGACGCGGCCAGGAGCGCCCTGGTCGCGCAGGTGGTCGAGCGCGCCGAGGGCAACCCGCTCTACCTCGAGGAGATACTCAACGACGTGGTCGCTGCCAGGCGCGCCGCAGCGAGCGGTGCAGCGCGCGAGGACGCGGGCGTGCTCCTCGACGAGCTCGTGCTGCCGAGCAGCCTTCACAGCCTGCTGCTGGGCCGCATCGATCAGCTCGCCGACGAGCCCCGCACCACCCTGAAGGTAGCCAGCGTCGTGGGGCGCACGTTCGCCGGCAGCTGGCTAGGCGCCTGCCGGCCGGACCGTGGCGCCGAGTTGCTGAGCGCAGACGTGGAGGCGACCCGACGCCTCAGTCTCACGGCGCCGGTCGCGGGCGACGGCGACCAGCACGCGTTCCGGCACGCCCTCACCGCCGACGTGGCCTACGAGAGCCTTCCTTACGCCCAACGCGCCGAGCTGCACACGCGGCTGGCGCGGTTCATCGAGGTCGAGCTGCCGCCCGGCGACGGGCGCAGGCTGGCGCTGCTCGCGCACCACTACGACCGCTCGCACGACACGGTCAAGCGGCGCGAGTACCTGTTGGCCGCCGGGCGCTTCGCCCAGGCCGCGTTCGCCAACAGCGACGCCGCGACGTACTACGGGCGGCTGCTGCCGCTCGTCAGCGGCTCTCAGCGCATCGAGGTGCTGCACGCGGCTGGCGAGGTCGCGATGTTCATGGGAGCCTACGCCCAGGCGCGCGAGCACTACCTGGAGGCGCTGGGCTTGGCGGAAGCCGAGGCGAGCATCGACCGCACGGCGCGCTCGCAACGCCTGCTGGGCGAGCTGGCCGAGCGTCAGGGCGACCACAACGGCGCGCGCGAGTGGCTCACCAAGGCGCGCGCGAGCTGCGAGGAGCGCGGCGACGACCTGGAGCTCACGCAGGTGCTGCTGGCCCTGGGAGGGAACGTCCTGTGGCAGCTCGGCGAGTACGACGCCGCGCGCCTCGACCTCGACGAGGCCGCCGGCCTGGCGCAGGACCTCGGCGACCAGCGGCTCTTCGCCAGGGCGATCCACGGGCTGGGGAACCTCGACCTCTACCAGGGCAACGCCGACTCGGCCAGGGAGCACTTCCTCCGCACGCTGCAGACACGGCGCGAGCTCGGCGACGAGCTCGGCGTGGCCAACTCGCTGAACAACCTCGCGATCATCGCCGCCAACCTCGGCGACGACGCGGAGGCTGAGAGCGCGTTCAACGAGAGCCTAGCGATACGCCAGCGCATCGGAGACACTGCCGGCGTCGCGATCGCCCTCAACAACCTCGGCTACATGGCCGAGTCGCGGGGCGACCTCGGCCAGGCGCACGAGCTCTACCTCCAGAGCCTGGCCGTCCGGCGCGACCTCGGTGACAAGCTCGGCACGGCCGTCTCGCTCAACAACCTGGGCGCGCTCGCACGGCGCCAGGGCGACCTGGGCGCGGCCATCGCCCACCATCGCGAGAGCCTCGCGTTGGCGCACGAGATCGGCAACGTCAGGGAGGCGGCCAGCGGGCTGATCGGCCTGGGCGCTACCGCGGCCGCCCGGCTGGCGTCTTCCCCGGAGCAGGCCGCATCCGGGCACGGAGCCGAAGGCAGCGGGCAGACGCTCGCTGGCCCGGACCTCGAGACGGGCGCCACGCTGCTGGCCGCGGGGGAGGCGCTGCTGGCCAACCTGGGAGCGGCGATGGATCCCGACCTGCGGAGCGCGGCCTCGGCAGCTATGGAAAACTTCACAATCGGCCTACCGGCGGCTATACTCGCCGCGGCGCTCGAATCTGGTCAGCAGATGTCGTTGGATGAGGCAGTGGGCTTCGCGCTGGACTCCTCGGCTCAGGACTGAGACGACGCTGGGACGGCGGCCGGAGCGTACTGTCCGCCTCTCCTGGGAGGCTGCGATGCGACCCCTTAGGCTCTTGTGCGTCTTTCTCGTAACACTGCTCTTGGCAGCTTGCCAGACCGTCAACCCCGAGCTGACGAACGATCTCGAGGCTCAGACGAGCTCCGGCGGCTACGGCTCGACGCATCTGCGCGCGCGCTTCCTGCCGCCGATCGCCAAGAAGGACCCCACGGGCGCGTTCGAGCGCGGCCTTCAGATCGAGGTGCGGATCTTCGACCTCGACCTGAGGAAGCGCCAGGCTTACGGCTCGGCGCTGGGGCCTAACTACGCGACCGGCGGAGGCATCTCGACGCACGGCGACCGCTACCAGCTCAACTGGAACGCCTCGACCACCCACCGGCACGCCCGCACCGAGTACGTCAGGCTCGAGATCCGCCTGGCCGGCGCTCCGGCCGGCCCCGCCTGCAACGACGATGGACCTTACTGCCTCGGCTACCTCGACGTGCGCCTCGTCCCGAACATGGGCAAGGGCGCCAAGGGCACACCCGCCGGCATCATGAACGTCGTCAAGACCAGCACGCTGCCGGTCAAGTTCGTCGTCCTGGCGCTCGAGACCGTTCCGCCGCCCGACACCCTCGGCGAGCTCGAGTCCTTGGGAGGCGGCAACTTCGACGAGAGCATGGGCAACTGCGTCGCCTCCGAGCTCGCGCGCCCCGGCCAGGGCCTGCAGGCGGTCGGCGCCGGCCTGCAAGCGATAGGCGCCGGCCTCCAGGCGGTCGGCGCGGTCGGCGGTCTCTTCTCCGGCCCTACCTCCAGCTTCTCCAGCGACCTGGCCAGCCGGACCACCACGCCCGCCACCGTCGCCTCGCGCCTCGTCGCCGAGCTCGGCCGCAGCGCCGACAAGCACGGCGTCGTGCTGCTCGTGGTCGACGACTTCGGGGGCGTGTTCGACGTGCCGGCGTCGCTGCTGTCCGGCCGCGGCGACCTGCTCGAGCTGGCGGCCTCCGGCGCGCTGTCGCACGGCGCCGTCGTCCTGCATCATCTCAAGCAGCTCGCCGTCCAGGCTTTCGGCCGGCTGTCGCATCAGGGCGTCAACGCGACCACCGGTCAGCCCTACTTCAAGTACCGCACGGGCAGCGGCCCGTACCTGGCGATCCAGGTCGTCGACGTGGCGGGCCTCAACACCGATGACGTGCCCGGCGCGATCCGCGCCGCCATGCAGTTCATGGGCGGCCAGGGCCCCGTCGGCTACCAGCGCGTCGTCGTCAACATGAGCTTCACCGTCGTCCCCTGCACGGTGCTGTCCGACTTCGGCACCTCGGGCCTGCCCAACTTCGAGAGCTACCTCGAGGCCATCCGCGTAGCCAACAACATCGGCAGCCAGTACCTGAGCGAGCTCGACGGCCTCGTGTCGACGCCGGTGGCGCTGGCCCGAGAGGCCCTGTTCGCCTACCTCGAGTGCCCGTTCCCGGTCGCCGGCGGCGCGCGCTGCGACGGCCGTCCGAGCGGCAAGCACGCCAGGGCCGTCGCCGACAGCATCGTTCACGTCGGCGCCTCGGGGAACTACGGCAACGACTACTCGCTCTACCCCGCCGCCTGGCCCAACGTCGTCAGCGTCGGCTCGCTCGACGTCGCTGGACGCAGCTTCTCACCGGCGAGGTCGACGTACTCGAACGCGGCCGGCGTGCTGGCTCCCGGCGGGTTGTTCCTGCTCTCCGACGCCCGCGGCCAGACGACCGTCTACGCCGGCACGTCGTTCGCCGCGCCGGTCGTCAGCCTGTTCGTGGCGCTCGATCAGATGAAGCAGGAGCCGCGCTGCGCCGCGGGCCGGCTCGGGGGCAGCGCCGCGACGACGCCCGCGCTCGCTCTGAGCGACAGCACCCAGCTGCCGCTGCTGTCGGCCTTCTCCCGCTCGGGCCAGAACGCCTTGAGCGACGTCTGCTCGCCTAGACGCTAGCCGGCGTGAGCGGCGAGGGGGTCGCGCCTGCCAAGGGCCTGCTGCCCGACCTGACCGTCGGCCTGGTCCTCGGCGCGCTCGGCGTCACCTTCTCGATCTCGCTGACGGCCCTGATCTACGGCCCCGACTCGCAGCAGTACCTCGCCAGGACTATCGGCATGGTGCTGACCGGCGGCATACTCCTCGGCCTGATCGCCAGCCTGCTGACCTCGGCGAGAGGCATGATCGCGCACATCCAGGACGCCCCGGCGGCCGTGCTCGGCGCGCTGGCCGTCAGCCTCACCGCGGGCGTCGGCGCCGATGGCGAGCGTTGGCTGATGACGCTGGCCCTCACCGCCGGCACCACGCTGGCGACGGGCCTCCTCTACTACCTGGTCGGTGCCTTCGGGCTCGGCGGCCTGGTCCGCTACCTGCCGTACCCGGTGCTGGGCGGGTTCCTCGCCGGCACCGGCTGGCTGCTGCTCACCGGCGGCATCGGCATCATGTCGGGCGTCAACCTCACGGCGCTGGCCGACGTACCGCGGCTCGTCGCACCGGAGGCGGTGGCGCGCTGGCTGCCGGGCGTGGCGCTGGCCGTGGCCCTGCTCCTGCTCATCCGGCGCGTGAGGCACTTCCTCGTCTGGCCGCTGTCGCTGCTGGCCGCCACGCTGCTCTTCTACCTGGTGATGGCGCTGCGCGGCGGGGGCGTCGAGGAGTGGCGAGCCGCCGGGCTGCTGGTGGGCCCCTTTCCGCAGGGCAGCCTGTTCCATCCGCTGACGACGGCGGAGCTGGCTGCGGTGCGGTGGGACGTGCTGGCGGGGCAGGTGCCTGGCATGCTCACCGTCGCTTTCGTCTGCCTGATCGCCGTGCTGCTCAACGCCACCGGCATCGAGCAGGCCGCCGGCCGCAAGGTCGACCTGAACAAGGAGCTGCGGGCCGCGGGGCTCGGCAACATGCTCAGCAGCGCGTTCGGCGGCGCGCCGGGCTACCAGGGCCTCAGCTTCACGGTCTTCAACTACTCGGCGGGATCGGGCGGCCGGCTGGCGCTGCTCGTGGCGGTGGGCGTGATGGCCGCGACGCTCTTCTTCGGCGCCGGCGTCATCCAGCTCCTGCCCACGGTCGTGCTCGGGGGCCTGATCGTGTTCTTCGGCCTCGGGTTCCTGCACGACTGGCTGGTGGCGTCGATCAGAAGGCTGCCGCTGCTCGAGTACCTGATCATGCTGGCGATCTTCGTCGCGATCGTGGTCTTGGGCGTGCTGCCCGGCGTGGGCGTCGGGCTGGTGCTGACGGTCGCGATGTTCGTCATCAGCTCCAGCCGCACCGAGTCCGTCCGCTACGCCACCGATCTCTCGACCCTGCACAGCCGCGTGTCGCGCCCGCCGGCGGAGCGGGCCGTGCTGCAAGCGCACGGCGACGAGACCCTGATCATCCAGCTGCAAGGCTTCCTGTTCTTCGGCACCGCCACCGCGCTCGCCGACCGGCTAGAGCGGCACGGCGCAGGAGAGCTGGAGCCGCCGGCCACCGGCGCCGGGCGCGTGGCGAGCGTGATCCTCGACTTCCAGCGCGTCACCGGCGTCGACTCAAGCGGGATAGCCGCCGTGGGCGGCATCGCCCGCGCAGCTCGAGCGTCGGGCTTCGAGCTGATCGTGTGCTCGGCTCCGGCCGCCTTCAGGCGGCGCGTCTTGGCCGCCGCCGGCGACGAGGCTGGCGCTGACGGCGAGGAAGCCGGCGGCAGCGGCGGCGAGAGCGCGCCGACAGGCGCGGCCAGATCCGGCGCCGGACCGCTGTTCATGGACAGCCTCGACGAGGCGCTCGAGCACTGCGAGCAGCGGACCCTCGCCCGGCACGCAGGCGACCGGCTCGACGCCGACCGGGGCGTTCTCAGCGCCGCCGGGCTGGACCTCGAACCGCTCGCCGGCTACCTGGAACGCCGCGAGCTCGCGGCCGGCGAGGCGCCGATCCGCCGCGGCGAGGAGGCTGGAGCCCTCTACTTCCTGGTCGCCGGGCAGTTGACGGCGAGCCTGCCCGCGAGGAGCGGCGCCGGACCTGCGACGGTCCGTCTCGAGACCATGCGGGCGGGCAGCCTGGTGGGCGAGCTGGCCTTCTACAGCGCTGAGCCGCGCGGCGCCGACGTGACCGCCGACACGCCGGTCACGGTGATGGTCCTCACCGAGCCGGCGCTGGCCCGCATGACCTCCGAGCGGCCCGAGCTCGCGGCCGCGGTGCACCGGCAGGTCGCGAGGCTGATGGCGGGACGCGTCACGCATCTGGTCGAGGCCGTCGAGTCCTTGCAGCGCTGAGCCGCGCGGCACCAGCCGCGGCGCGGCGGGCGCCAGGTCCCGACGGGCAGTCGTGAGCTGCGCGGCCCTAGCCGCGGCCTGCGCCGCTCAGTCGGAGGCCGCGGCGGCGTCGCCGCCGATCTTGTAGTCGGGCGACTGATGCCGGAAGTAGGTGGCGTAGAGCTCGGCGTAGTGCCCACCGGCGGCGATCAGGCTGGCGTGGTCGCCCTGCTCGATGACCTCGCCCTCCCTCAGCACGACGATGCGGTCGGCGTTCTTGATCGTCGACAGCCTGTGGGCGATGACGATCGCGGTGCGTCCGGCCAGCACGACCTCGAGGCCCTCCTGGATCTGCGCCTCCGTCAGCGGGTCGACGCTCGCCGTAGCCTCGTCCAGGATCAGGATGCTCGGGTCTTGCAGCAGCACGCGCGCCATGGCGATCAGCTGGCGCTGGCCCATCGAGACGGCCCTGCCGCCCTCGCCCACGTCGGTGTCGAGGCCGTTGGGCAGCGCGTCGAGCCAGTCGCCGCCGCCGATGCGGTTGGCGACGGCGATCACCTCGTCGTCGCTGGCCGCGAGCCGGCCGTAGCGGATGTTGTCGCGCACCGTGCCGGTGAACAGGAACGGCGTCTGCTGC
>CAYYOK010000066.1:0-18545 GCA_964473205.1 uncultured bacterium
CGTTGGGTCAGGTAGCGCCGCTCAACCCGCGCGAGACCGTGCGCGTCGCTTACGTGCCGATCATGAAGTTCGCGCCGCTCTACGTCGCCGCTGAGCGCGGACTGTTCGATGCGCTTGGCCTCGACGTCGAGATCAACCGCGTCGCGTCGGGCACCGAGGCCATCGCCTTCCTGACCGAGGGGCAGATCGACGTCGGTGGGATCGCCATCGTGACCTCCCTGTGGAACGGTTGGAACCAGGGTCTCGACATCCGTGTCATCGCTCCGGGTGGCCTCGAGCCGTTCGAGAACAGCCCCACCAAGCTCATGGTCCGCGCCGACCTGTTCGAGTCAGGTGCCGTCGCCACCATCGCCGATCTGCGCGGGCGCACCGTCTCCGTGGCAGGTGGACCTGGCAGCGGCGGGGAGTACCTCGCTGCCAAGGCTCTTGAGCGTGTCGGGTTGACGATCCGCGACGTGAACCTGATCAACGTGGCCAACCCCGATATGCCTGCCAGCTTCGAGGGTGGCGCCATCGACGCGGGCATCCTCGGCTCGCCTTACGCGCAGCAGGTGGAGGAGGCAGGGTTCGCTGTCGAGTTGGCGGGCGACCTGACGCCTGGCGCCATGACTGTCGCGTTCGTGGGCTCCGACAACTTCGTCACCAACCGGCCGGATGTGGCGCGGCGCTTCGCCCTGGCTCTGATGCAGGCTGCTCGCCTGATGCAGGGCGAGGACTTCCTCAGCGAGGAGAACGTCAACGCCTACCTGACGTACGTCTCCTCGACCCCGGAGGCCGTCGCCGGCGACGCGCTGCTAGTGTTCGACCCGAACCAGGAGATCCCGGTGGGTGACCTTGCCGACGTCGAGCGCACGCACCGCGAGAACGGCCGCACCGAGTACACCGACGAGCTCGACCTCAGCAACGTCGTCAACACCGAGTTCACCGAGTGGGCCTTGCAAACACTGGGCGTCTACGGGGAGTAGTTGCCAGCAGCTACACCTAAGATCAGCGCCAGGAACGTAGCGAAGCGTTTCGAGACGGCCCACGGCACCGGCGTCGCGCTCCAGGACTTCGACCTGGAGGTTCGCGAGGGGGAGTTCGTGTGCATCGTGGGCCCGTCCGGCTGCGGCAAGTCGACGTTCCTGCGCATCCTCGCCGGGCTGACCCCGCATACCGAGGGGACCGTCGAGATCGCTCCCGGCGCGCCAGGCAAGCCTCTGAACAGCGTCGTCTTCCAGGAGTACGCGATCTTCCCCTGGAAGACGGTGCTGGACAACGTAGCCTTCGGGCTGCAGATGCGCGGCATCGGCAGGGCGGAGCGGTACGAGGTTGCGCGGCAGTGGCTCGCACGGGTGGGCCTCAGCAAGTTCGAGCACTACTACCCGGCGCAGCTCTCGGGCGGCATGAAGCAGCGCGTGGCTATCGCCCGCGCGCTGGCCAACGACCCCGAGGTGCTTCTGATGGACGAGCCCCTCGGAGCTCTCGACGCACAGACCAAGACGGTGCTCCAGGGCGAGCTGATGCGCATCTGGGAGGAGCACCGCAAGACCGTCGTCTACGTGACGCACTCGATCGACGAGGCGGTGCTGCTCGGCGACCGCGTCGTGATCATGACTGCGCACCCCGGCACCAACAAGACCGAGTTCGAGGTGGGTCTGCCGCGGCCGCGGAGCATCGCCACCACCGCCACGCCCGAGTTCGCGGCGATGACCGGTCTGGTGTGGCGCGCGCTCGAGGACGAGGTCAGGAAGGCCATGGCCGAGCAGTGACGCAGCGATGACACAGCAATGACACTGCCTCCGTGGCTCGTTTGGGGCGCGGTATTCGGTCTAGTCGGCCTGTTCGTGTTCACGGCGGACCGGTACGGCAAGCGCGTGCCGGTCAAACGGCAACCGCTCTACAACAGGCTGCTCGCCATCGGGTTCCCGCTCCTGCTGTTGGTCGCGTGGGAGCTGCTCGTGAACACGGGGTATCTCAACGGACGCTGGTTCCCGCCGCCGACTCGCATCGCTCGCGCCCTGTGGGACCTGATCGTCACCTACGACCGCTTCAACCGGACCAGCCTGCTCGGTCGGCCGTGGCTCATTCCTTCGGTCCTACCGGAGTCCGGGTGGCGCGGGGCGTGGGGGCTCATCACTGAGAGCCACGTGCTGGCGACCCTGTTCCGCGTGGCCGCCGGCTTCCTCATCGGCGCCGCGCCCGGCGTGCTTGTCGGTATGGCCATGGGCCTGAACCGCACCATCCGACAGATGCTCGACCCGATCATGTCGGCCATCTACGTGCTGCCGAAGATCGCGATCTTCCCGCTGATGATGCTGATCTTCTCCAACCCGTTCGGCGAAGGGCCGAAGGTGGCCGTCATCGCGATCACCGCCTTCTTCCTCATCGCCATCAACACGATGGCCGGCGTCCGCGGCATCGAGAGCGTCTATCTCGAGGCGGGGAAGAACTACGGCGCTGGACGGTGGCAGATGCTGCGGCACGTGATCGTGCCCGCCGCTTTGCCGATCATCTTCTCGGGGCTGAGGATCGCGCTGGGCTCCGCGTTGATCGTGATCGTCGCCGTCGAGTTCATCCGCGCGCAGCAAGGCGTCGGGTACCTGATCTTCTACTACTGGCAGATCCTCGCCATCGACAAGATGTACGCGTCGTTGTTCGTCGTGATGCTGCTGGGGGTTGGGCTGACATGGTTGCTGCAGTGGATCGAGCGCAAGGCCGTGCCTTGGAGGAGTTGAGGCGGACGGTTGAGCCGCTAGAGACTAGGAGTTCGAGACAGCCTGCATAGTGTCGAGGACACTCTCGGGATGTCTAGCCGCTACACGCAGGAGTGTCAGCGCCGGGCCGGTCGGACTGCGGCGCCCTTGCTCCCACCCTTCGATGGTGCGTTCACTCACTCCGATTAGAGCAGCGAACTGTTCGCGAGACAGATTGAGCTGGTTACGGATCTCACGTGGGTTAGGGTTCTCGAGGTAAGCACCGCTCGCGATGTCGTACCGAGTCACCCTAGCCGGCTCGCGTTCGCCGCGTAGAATAGCGCCGGCCTCGGCGATGCTACGCTTCAGCTCCTCGAAAAGTTCCTTCTCCATCAACCGAGCTCCTTCTTCACAAGTGCGCGAAGTTGCGCTGCCTGCTCGTGGCTTAGATCAGCCTGACGATTCTTCGCAAAGATTACGAGAAGCAAGATGAGTCTCCGAGGAGCCGACGCTAGCACGTCAGCGTAGTAGTTATAGTTTCGGCGCGACTCGAGTCCGGGCGCTGCTGGGTGTTGGGCTGACCTGGTTGCTTCAGTGGATCGAGCGCACGGCTATGCCTTGGCAAAGTTGAGGCGACTAAGGGTCTGGCTGCGCAGTTTAGGTCTCGTTTAAAGAGCAACTAGCTATACCTGCCAGCATGACCAGACTGAGAAGAGCTTTCACCACTGCCTTGCTTCTCTCGACAGCTCTCATCGCCGCCTGCGGAGCCCCGACCGACGAGGACCCGCGGCCGAGGCCCCCAGGGGGAGGAGCCGGCGTCCTCTACATGCACACCGGCACCAACTACGAGCAGGGCTTGTATCGGTTGAGCACGGAGGACGGCACGGCGGTGCGTATCGGCTTCGGTATCGTCTTTCCCTCTGGCACTCCGGATCTTGGGCTGGCCTCAGTGGGTCAGGCGGGCGCGCTAGTGGGCGCTGATTCCATCGACCTCTACGAGGTCCCGACGGATGGCGGAACTCCGTCGGTGGCCGCGTCTGGTTGCGGCGCGAACGGTCTGGCGTACGACAGCGTCGACCAGCACCTCTACCGGATCATCGGCAGTAACCTCATCAGGTCGGACCCGGACACCTGCGCGACCCTAGAGACGATCGCAACCAGCCACGCTCTTGCGGGGCTCGCGATGGACTCCGCCGCTCAGACCCTGTACGGAATCGGTGCGGCGGACGGGACCGTGTACGCGCTCGATCTCGCCAGCGGCGCGCCGTATGCCTGGGTCGCCGCGTACGACACCGGCGTGTCCGGCTGGGCTGGGGCTGGTCTTGCATTCGATCCTGATGACGAGGTGCTGTACGTCGTCGGCCATCCAACGGACCTCCCAGGTCTGTATCGAATCGACTTACAGGCTGAGTCCATCGAACGCGTGGGCGACACGGGCATCCCGAGAGCGTACGGCGGCCTTGCCTGGCATTACGAGGAGGAGTCGTCTTCTCTGGACGATTGACCGTAAGAGCCGCGAGCGTGGCTGCCAGCTAGCTGATTTCGGTCACGCGCCTAGTCGCGGCGCGGATACCAGTCCGTCCGGCATCACGTACTAGACTCTGCGACGCCGCGCCCGCCGGTAGCGACTGGTGGTGCGGCGTCGTCCAGCGTCACTTTCCACGCACTCCACGAATCCACCCGCTCGAGGGAGCACATGGCAACGACAGCCCGTACAGAACCAGGCCCGCAGCACCGGCTGTCGCCCCGCGAATGGCGCACGATCATCGTGCTGCTGGTCGCGGCGTTCGTCGTGATCCTCAACGAGACGATCATGAACGTGGCCCTCCCCAGGTTGATGGTCGAGCTGGAGGTGAGTGCGAACACTGTGCAGTGGCTGTCAACCGCATTCCTGCTGACGATGGCCGTGGTCATCCCGATGACCGGGTTCCTGCTGCAGCGCTTCACCACGCGCGCGGCGTTCCTGCTGGCCATGAGTCTCTTCGGCGTGGGAACGCTCATCGCCGGCTTGGCGCCCGGTTTCACGCCGCTACTGATCGGCCGGATCGTCCAAGCCTCCGGCACCGCCATCATGATGCCGCTGCTGATGACGACGATCTTGCGGCTCGTGCCGTCCCACGCGCGCGGCGCGGTGCTGGGCACTGTCGGCACCGTCATCTCCGTGGCGCCCGCCCTCGGGCCGACCGTCTCCGGCATCATCCTGCAGTTCCTGTCGTGGCGCTTCATGTTCCTGCTGGTGCTGCCGATCGCTCTGGCAGCCATCGCGATCGGGGCGCGCTTGCTCGAGCGGGGAGGCGAGGTGCGGCGCAGCTCCGTCGACCTGCTCTCCGTCTTTCTGGCGGCCGTAGGTTTCGGCGGATTCGTGTACGGCGTCAGCGTGGCGGGCGAGGCGCATGGGGCAATCGCCTCGCCGGAGGTCCTCACGCCGATCGTCATCGGCGGCTTGAGCCTCATCGCTTTCGCGCTCCGTCAGGTGGCGCTACAGCGGACCGACAACCCGCTTCTCGACCTGAGGGTGTTCCGCTTCCCGATGTTCTCGCTGAGCGTAGGTCTGTTCATGATCGCGATGATGGCCCTGTTCGGCTCGATGATCCTGCTGCCCATCTACCTGCAGAACGTGCGCGGCTTCGACTCGCTGCAGACGGGGCTGTTCCTGCTGCCCGGCGGCGTGCTCATGGGCGTGGCGGCTCCGTTCGTAGGGCGGCTCTTCGACCGCCGCGGTCCCGTTCCGATGACCACCATCGGAGCTTCTTTCATCGCGCTAGCGCTGTGGCGCCTCAGCACCATCGGCGCCGAGACGCCCGTGCCCCTGCTGCTCGGCTACCACCTGCTTCTCAGCGGCGGCATGGCGCTGATCTTCACCCCGCTGATGACGACCGGCATGAACCCGTTGCCGCCGCGCCTCTACTCGCACGGCAGCGCGACGATGAGCACCCTGCAGCAAGTCGGCGGAGCCTTAGGGGTCGCTCTGCTGGTGACGGTGATGACCAGCCGCGCCGCGTCGTTCGGAGCGACGCAAGCGGCGGAGCTGGCTCTGGCCGCCGGGTTGCGCTCGGCGTTCGCGGTCGGCGCCGTGTTCGCGCTGGTCGCCGGCGTGCTGACGTTGTTCCTGAAGCGCGTTGCGCCGGAGGAGGGCGGAACGGCGGTGGCTGGCGATGCTCACGTGATGATCGGGGAGGAGCAGGCGGAGGCTGCGCAGCGGGCGACCGCCTGAACTACGACCGTGACTGACCACGATCACCGGCACCATCCATCGGGCAGGCCCGAAGACCGGGACTCTCCCGGTGCCGGACACGACGTGCATGACGCCCACGAGGCGCACGCCGGGCATGGCGACCACTCGACGCACGCGGCGCACGCGGGGCATGCCGCGCACGACAAACACGCCGGCCACACGCCGGAGATGTTCCGCGACCGCTTCTGGCTCTCGGTCGTCCTGACCCTGCCGATCCTGTACTTCAGCCACGAGATCCAGACGTGGTTCGGCTTCGAAGCCGTGCATTTCAGGGGCGTTGAGTGGGTCAACCCGATCCTCGGCACCATCCTGTTCCTCTACGGCGGCCTGGTGTTCCTGCAGGGTGCGCGGCATGAGACCAAAGCCAGGCAGTCCGGCATGATGACGCTCATCAGCCTGGCGATCACCGTCGCGTACGGCTACAGCATGGCGGTCGCCTTCGGGGCGCCGGGCATGCCTCTCTTCTGGGAGCTGGCCACGCTCATCGCCATCATGCTGCTGGGGCACTGGCTGGAGATGGCGAGCGTCCAGGGCGCATCGAAGGCCCTGGAGCACCTGGCGTCTCTGATCCCGGATGTCGCCCATCGCCTCGTGAACGGCAAGACGGAGGAGGTGCCCGTCTCCGAGCTGCGCCACGACGACCTGGTCCTGATCAGGCCGGGCGAGCAACTCGCTGCCGACGGCATCGTGGTCGAGGGGCGCAGCAGCGTCAACGAGGCGTTCCTCACGGGAGAGTCGCGGCTCGTGGCGAAGCAGGAGGGCGACGAGGTCGTGGCGGGATCCGTCAACGGTGAGGGCGCGCTGACAGTGAGGGTGTCGCGCACCGGCGGCGAGACGACACTCTCGCAGGTCCAGCGGCTGGTCGAGGAGGCGCAGTCGTCCCGCAGCCGCTTCCAGAACCTCGCCGACCGCTTCGCCGGCTGGCTGTTCTACATCGCCGTGGGCGCCGGCGCCATCACCTTCATCGCCTGGATGCTCGCCGAGCAAGACCTGTCTCAGGCCATCGTGCGCACCGTGACGGTGCTGGTCATCGCCTGCCCCCATGCGCTCGGTCTCGCCATCCCGCTGGTGATCGTCAACGGCACCGCCATCAGCGCCCGCAACGGCATCCTGGTGCGCAACCGCGAGGCGTTCGAGCGCGCGCGGGACATCGGCATCGTCGCGTTCGACAAGACCGGCACCCTGACCGAAGGTGTGTTCGGCGTGCGCGAGGTGTTCGTCGACGGCATCTCGGTTGAAGAGGCGCTACGCATCGCTGCGGCTCTGGAGGCGCGCAGCGAGCATCCGCTCGGCCAGGCGATCGTCGCTGAGGCGGAGGCGCGCGAGATCGCGTTCGGGAGCGCCGCCGACTTCGAGGTCGTGGCCGGCAAGGGGGTCAGCGGCATCGTCGATGGAGCCAGGTACTCCGTTGGGCGACCCGAGTGGGTTTCCGAGCGAGGGCTCTCTTTCGCGGACGGCTTGCGGCAGGGTCTCAGCGAGGCGGAGGGGCGCGGCGAGAGCGTCATCGCGCTCATGGACGGTGCGCGCGCCGTTGCCTTGTTCGCGCTGGCCGACCGCGTCAGGGACCGCGCGCGGCACGCGATCAGCGGCCTCAGGGAGCTGGGAGTCCATCCCGTGATGATCACGGGTGATGCGGAGGCCGTGGCCCGAACGGTGGCTGCCGACCTCGGCATCGACAGGTTCTACGCTCGGGTCTTGCCGCAGGACAAGGCCGCGAGAGTGGAGGTGCTCAAGCGCGAGGGGCCGACGGCTTTCGTTGGTGACGGCATCAACGACGCGCCTGCGTTGCTCGAGGCGGATCTCGGCATCGCCATCGGTGCGGGCACCGACGTTGCGATCGAGTCTGCCGACCTGGTGCTGATCGAGGACGATCCTGCCGACGTTCTGGCAGCTCTGCGGCTCTCCCGCGCGACGTATCGGAAGATGATTCAGAACCTGGCTTGGGCCACCGGCTATAACGCCGTTGCGATTCCGCTAGCCGCCGGCGTCCTTGCTTGGGCCGGATTCTTGCTCTCGCCGGCGGTGGGTGCGGTCTTGATGAGCGTCTCGACGATCGTTGTGGCCGTCAACGCTACGTTGCTGCGGAGGGTCGATTTGAAGGCGGCGTAGGTCGGTGCTGCATGCGCGGTACCGGAGTTGACAGCGCCATGTTCGATGCCGGGCTCGACCTGCTTGCGGGCCGGGACCGTAAGAGGCTGTGGACCTGCGTGAGGGAGGACTTTCTTCCCGCGTTCTCGTATCTGCGAGAGCGTGGTCGCGAGGAGCAGTTCCGTTCCTGGGGCGCGCACCTACGCCTGGAGGGCTTCGATCCGCGAGCGGTCTGATAGGCGTCAAGCGTGAGCACAGCAACAGAGGCATAGCCGCCGCCCTGCTGGCTCAAGCCAGCGCGTGGGCCAAGGAGCACGGCTTCGCCGAGGTGGGCGGCAGTGGCGCGGGAACGAACGCGCCCATGCTCAAGGTCATCCGCCGTATCGGGTTCGAGGTCGAGCCCGCTTGGATCACTCTCGCCAAGTTTCTCTGAACACGGGCGGTTCTCGCGGTCGCATGCCGGGAGAACCGCCAGCTCATGGTCGACCGACAGACCTACTGAGCTTGCTGACGATCAGCATGTTCAGACTGACGCCCTCGCTCTCGGCTGCCTCGATCAATGCCCTATGCAGGCTCTTAGGCACACGGACGTTGAACTTGCCGCTGAACTCGCGTTCTGTCGCGGGCTCAGGGATCGGGTCGCCATGCTCCAGCATCACTTCGAGCAAGGATCTCAACCCTTCCCGAGCGCTTTCCGCGGCTTCGCCAGGCGTGGCTCCGTCTCCGTGCGCGCTGGTTCCGAAGTCGACGTAGCGAGCGTAGTAGCCGCCTCCGTCCTCATCGCCGAGCGGAACGATCTCGAGCTTGTAGGGTAGGGAGAGGTAACGGTCCAGTTCTTCACTCATCGTCGGTCTCTTTCATTAGTCCTAGCTTCCTTGCGACATCCTTGAGATAGATCCTCTTTACGTGATCCCCGTGCACAGGAACGCTTATGTGAGCCTCGCCAGGTTTGCGGAAGATGTGGTGGCTGCCGCCGCCGCGCGGCTGATGATGGGTGTAGCCATGTGACTCGATGATCGATCTAACCTCTGCGAAACGCATTGTGCGAGGGAATGAGAGGAGTTCCTGTACGAGCTTCTCTCTTCTCGACACGCAATATAGTACCACATACAGTGACACCTGGAGGTCGTCGCGCTCGGTTTTTTGGGAGAGAGGGTTGGCGCGCGACAGCGGTGCGTTGACCGAAGTACGTATCGGGTTCGAGATCCGGCACGCACGCATGCGGTCAACCATGCATCCGGGGCTCGTCGGTTTCAAAACTGCACAAACTGGCAATCGGATTTCCAATCCGTGCAAGGCGCATCAGTCGGTGCGGGGCAAGTGAGCTATCCCAGTATCGCGAGACCAGCGGACAAGGGGTCGATCCGATCCCGACCGGTAACGACCCCGTGCACAGCTAGAGCTCGCGCCAGACCTCGCGCTCCATACCGCTGCGCCCTGCGAGTAAGTCCACCAGGACGGCGTTCGCATCTGTGGTCAAGGGCGAAGGTGGCGCGTGCGCGTCTACCCACTGCAACGACGCGATCTCGCCCGGATCCGCCACGCGTGGTTCGCCACTCGTCACCTCGGCCCGGAAGATGTGAACCCGTATAGGGGGTCGCCCCATGCCTTGGACGAGGTACGTTCCGAAACGCTCGCCGAGCTCCACGCGCACGCCGATCTCCTCGAGAGCCTCACGTACGACGGTGCCTTGCGGTGTCTCGTCAGGCTCGACCGCGCCACCGGGCACCGAGTAGCGCCGCAACCCGTAGTTGTGTTTGACGAGGAGCACCTGACCGGCGTCGTTCTGCAGGAGCACGCCCGCGGCTTGTCGGGTCTGAGCCGGCGCCTTGATCATGGTCTGGTCGCAATCGTATCGCCGTCGCCTGTGGCTAGGTATCGTCGAGCGAGTTGGCACGAGTCTTCATCACAGGAAGCACGGACGGTCTCGGACGAGGCGCGGCCATAGCGCTGCTCGAAGAAGGCCACGAGGTCCTGTTGCACGCGCGGTCGACAGAACGCGCCTCGACGATCGCAGATCTGGCCACGCGGTCGCTCGGGGTCGTGACAGGCGATCTCGCTGACAGGGAAGAGACCCTCGCGATAGCTGACCAAGTCAACGTTCACGGCCGCATGGACGCGGTCATCCACAACGCCGGCATCTCGTCCACCCCAGACAGATCTCCGACTCCCGAGGGGCATGCCCGCATCCTCGCGGTCAACACGCTCGCTCCCTACATGCTTACGGCACTCATCGACAGGCCAGCTAGACTTGTCTACCTAAGCAGTGGCATGCACAGAGGCGGCGCCGGACCACTGCGCGATATTGACTGGCGCGAGCGGCGCTGGAACACCACCAGGGCGTACTCCGAGAGCAAGCTCAACCTAACTGCGCTGGCCTGCGCTGTCGCTCGCATCTGGCCCGACGTGCTGAGCAACTCGGTCGACCCAGGCTGGGTGCCCACGAAGATGGGCGGCCCCGGAGCGCCCGACGACCTGGAGATGGGGCACCTCACTCAGGCATGGCTCGCGACCAGTGACGATCCCAGAGCCATGGTAAGCGGGCATTACTGGCGTCATCGGCGAACTCAGACTCCTGCTTCGGAAGCTGCGAGCGTCGAGTACCAGGAGCGCTTGCTGGCGCAGCTTGCAGAGCTGACGGGCGTTAGCCTGCCTGTATGAGCGCTGCGCTGGGCGGAGTCTTCGGTAAGTACGCCGCCCTGCTCTCGGTCCCTGGTGCCCGCGTCTACTTCACGACTCAAGCCGTCACGCAGATCGGCGCCGCGGTCTTCGAGCTCGGCGCGATCTGGTTCACCCTGCGCCTGACGGAGTCGCCGATCATCACCGCGATCGTCGCCGCCTCGACCTTCCTACCCGCACTGATCAGCCCGCTTGCCGGCCTCGCCAGCGACACGGCATCGCCGAGACGCGTGATGCTGGTGATCGACGTCATCAGAGGGCTGATGAGCCTGGCTTTGAGCGTTTATGTCTTCGCGGCGGGCTTCCCGCCGCCTCTGGTGATAGTCCTGTTCTCCCTCGCGGTCAGCATCCTCAACCGGATCTACCTGCCGGCTCGGTTCGCCTGGCTCGGTGCTGCGATACCCGACGAGACCTTGGTGCACGCCAACGCCTTCGCCTCGATCGTCTCGAACCTGCGCCTGCTGTTCGGCGGGCTCGTCGCCGCGGTGCTGCTGTCGCAGGACAGCCCGGCGTCGATCTTTCTGTTCTCCGGCGCCTTCTACCTGATCTCGAGCGCGTTACTCCTTCGCCTGCCCGAGCCGCCGGTAGAGGCTGCGTCCAGCGAGCCCTCCCCGCCTAAACGTGCGGTGGATCGGGCGAGCGCTCTGCTCAAGGACTCGCGGCTGACGTCAGGGTTGGTCTTCGTTGCCTTAAGCAACCTGGTGCTAGTGGGGGCGTGGATCGTCGGAAGCCCGATCTTGGCCGAGCACATCGCTCCCCACACAGGCCTGTACGCGTTCATGCAGGCCTGCTACGGCGTCGGCGTGGCGGTTGGCAGCGTGCTGGTGGCGATCCTGAGCCGGACCGATGCCTCCATGAGGCGCGTTATCTCCGCCGGATTCGTCCTACAGGCGGCGGCTTTCCTGTGGTTCGCGCTAGCGGACTCGCGGATCGAGGCGGCTTTGGCATCACTCGCGTTCGGCATCGCCACTCCGTCGATCAATGTCACGGTTCCGACGATCCTGCAGCGCCTCAGCCGCGTCATCGGGTCTGCCGGCGGCATATTCGGTCTCTACGGCTTCGCGAACGTAGGTGCGATTAGTGTGTCGATCATGCTTTATGGACTGGTGGCGGCCGTGTTCGCGCCGCCGCCGATGTTCTTCGTTCCGGCCGCCGGGGCGCTGGTGGCTGCGTTGTGCGTCCGGTGGCTCGTTGTCAGTGGGTTCTTGGGTAGGCGCGACTCGCGTCAGTGACGCGCAGTTGGCTCATGACCAGGATTCGCCCGTGCTTAGGCTGTTCTCCACCATGACGTCATCCTTGACCCTGCCGTCCTGAAGCCGAATCAACCGCTGCGCCTGGGCGGCGATCTCGTCGTCGTGGGTGACGATGATCAGCGTCGTCCCTGAGCGGTTCAGGTCGGTCAGGATGCCCATGACCTGCTCGCCGGAGGTGGAGTCGAGGTTGCCCGTGGGCTCGTCGGCGAGGATCGTGGACGGCCGGTTGGCGATGGCGCGGGCGATCGCGACGCGTTGCTGCTGACCGCCCGACATCTCGGTCGGCAGCCTGTCGGCGCACTCGGCGATGTCGAAGCGCTCCAGCAGCTCGGTGGCGTGCTTGCGTCGCTCCCGCAGGCGAACCCCGGCGTACTTCATCGGCAGCTCGACGTTCTCCACGGCCGTTGCGGTCGAGACCAGGTGGTACGCCTGGAACACGAAGCCGAAGCTCCTGTTGCGCAGGCTGGTGAGCTGCTTCCTGCTCAGGCTCCGGACCTCGGTACCGTGGACTAGGTACTGCCCGTCCGAGAGGTCGTCGAGGCAGCCGAGGACGTTGAGCAACGTCGACTTGCCGCTGCCCGACCGACCCATGATGCTGACGAACTCGCCAGGGCCGATGTCGAGTGAGACGGAGTCCAGCGCGTGCACCTGGGTGCCCGCCGTCCGGAACGCCTTGGTGGCGGCCCGCAGTTTGAGAGTGGACTCGGCTGCGGCGCTCATGCGGCCCTCGCAGGCACGCTCCATCTGGGCGTCAGTATCGAAACGAGCAACATGCTTGCCAGGACGATAACCGCTGCGGTGGCGAGGGTGGCAGCCAGGCTGGGGGCGAAGCCCGTGCTGATCTCCAGGCTCACGACCTCGAGCTGCGTGTCGATGTTGGCTATAGAGGTGGCGGCGTAGTGCGCTAGCGCCGTGCCGAGCAGGCTCGGAATCGCCATCACGGCGAGGCTGCGGAGCACGAGCGGCGTCCAGAGGTGCGCTTCGGTCGCGCCGATCGCCCGTTTGATGATGTTGTCGCCCTTCTGGCTCGTGACCAGCAGGAGCTGTGTCGTCACCAGGTTGATCAGGGCGAGGATCACCGGGATGGCAATGAGTGGCAGCAGCGCGAGGTGGTTAGGGTCGATCGTGTCGGAGTCGTAGAGTCGCTCGGTGAAGAAGAAGGAGTCGACATCGCGGCCGCCTGGGATGCGCGCGCCCTGAAGGACCGTCCTGGCGGCCGCGACCGTGTCCTGTCTGGCGCTCGCCAAGCTGACCCCGGGTTTGGGCAGAGCGAGGATGACTGCGAAGAGTGGAACGCGTGTGGCAGGGATCCAGGATGGGTAGATGATCGATGGCGGTAGGTCGTAGAAGTTGGTCATGGTCCCGGTGCGACGCGGCGCGTAGTCGTAGGTGCCGATGACCTCCATCTCGAACTCCAGGTTGCTCATCTCGGTCGCCGGCTGCATGCGTATCGTCCTGCCGATCGGGTTCTCGTCACCGAACATCGCTCTCGCCAACGCAGTTGACACGACCATGACTCGTGGGCGCTCCGGGGCGTCCGACTCGGAGAAGAACCGGCCGGCGGTCAGCTCGAGGGGCGCGATGTCGAAGTAGCCGGCGCTCGCCCGCACCGCTCCGCGCGCCGCGAACGACCTGCCTTCTGGGACGGTCACCAGCGCCCTGTTCCAGAAGTTCTGGTCGACCAACGCTACGTGGGCGAGGCTGGTAGCGTTCTCCGCGATCCCCTGCAGGTGCGACTCGTCGAACAACAGCGCCCGCATCGGCGGTTGCTCACTGCCCGACACTAACCAGAACGCCGGAGCCCGCTGCTTCCCGAACCCGAAGAACGCCAGACCCAGTGCCATCACCACGACAGCGAGCATGTACTGGCCACCGGCGAGCACAGAAACGCTGCGAGCGCCCAGGAAGCGCATGCCGGGCGACTGCGTCGCGTCCTTGGGCGAGGCCAGAACCTCAGCCGGCGGCAGCCGCAGCGCTTTCAGGGTGGGAAGGAGCGCGCCGAGAGCCGTCAGCGCCGTGACGCCTAGAACGGCGGCGAGGAACGGCGCCGGGTACGTCGCCACGGGAAGGAAGGTTAGGTGCGTTGTTACAGGTCCCACTGCCTCCAGGTACGACTGGTACCCGAGGATCAAGCGCCAAGCGACGGTCGCTCCAAGGGCTGCCCCGACGAGCGCAGGGACCGCGATACCGCTCACCGCCTCCCGCGCCAACCGTGGAGCTGGTGCCCCGACGGCCATCCGCACGGCGAGGTCACGCAACCGCGCGCTGGTGGTCAAAGTAGCGAACTGAAACACCCCGAGCAAGGAGGCGATGGCCGTCGCGATACCCAGCACCAGGATCGTGCGCGACACCACCTTCTGCTCACCCCTAAGCAGCGCGGGATGCTCGGTCCTCACGACCGTCACGCGGCCGAGACCGAACACGCCCTCGAAATAGGCGCGCGTGGCAGCCAGGGTCGAGTCCATGCCCTCAGCAGAAGCCGCCAGCAGGCCAAGCTGAAAGACCCCGTGCCGGGCTGCTTGGGGGTCCGGAAACGACGGGTAGGGGATCCAGGCATCGCGCTCCGCGTCCGAGGCGACACCGACGATCGTGTACGACTTGCGATCGTCCGTATCAGGGCTGACGAGCTCGAGAGTGGCACCCAGCGCCGGCTCACCCTCGAAGTAGCTGCTCGCGAACGCCTGCGAGACGATCAGCGCGGTCGAAGCGTCCTGGAAGTCAGACGCCTGAAAGGCTCGACCGGCGACCAGAGGCAAGCCGTAAGCATCGAAGTACCCCGCTGAAGCGTGGATCACGCTCACAGCCACGCCGCTACCGGTGTGCAGCATCGGGGCACGTAACGCGTAAGCCTGCGCCAGACCAGGGACGGCTCGCACCGCTGACAGACCGTGGTCAAGCGTCAGGACCAAGTCGCTCGGATCCGCCGGCGGAGTCACCTCGACCACCTGCTCATCCACATCGAGCATCAGCAACCCTACGAACCGCACGACCAACTCGCGGCTCACAGGCAAGGCCCTGAACTCAGCCGAGAGCCGAGCACGCTCCCACAAGTGCGACACGACGGGCGACAGGCCGATGCTGGCGATGAACGCCGCGACGAGACCGCCTAGCAGGTGTGTGCGCATACGCCTGCGGAGGCGCGCTGCTAGTCGGGCCATGCCGGACGGCGCAGGGGTGTCGCGGTTGCTTGTGCCGCTTGCCATCGCTGCCCCGCCCTACCGGCTTATAGGAAGTTGGACAAAGACCAGGTTGTACCCACTAGGGTCATACACATAGAGCTGCACCTGGCCGTGGGCTTCCGTCGGACCCTGCGAGATCTCGACCCCGGCTGCGACGAGCCGATCCTTGAGTCGCCAAACGTCATCCACCTCGATATGGCAGATGACTCCTACGCCGCGAGCATCCGACTCCAGCGCCTGCTTCAGCCAATCCGGAGCGTCATTCGGATCGTGGTGTAGGTACAGCACGCCGTTCTCAAGGCCGATGATCGCCATGTGAGGCGCGGGCCTGGCCAGGACTGGCAGGCCCAAGGTGTCGGAGTAGAAGGCGATCGAAGCCTCGAGATCCCTGACGTAGAGAAGGTTGCCGTGCCAGTTGATGATTCACCTCCCGACGGACTCAGCACAGGGACGAGCTTGCCGAAGTCACAGGCAAGGAGCCCCACGCGATACAGAGAACGCGATGCTCCTTAAGGCTACCTCCGATGCCGCTCGAAGAACTCCCAGATGTAACGCGAGGCATCGAGATCCAGGTTGACCTCCCCGGCGATCTCGGGAGGCAACCTACCGGGACGCCCCGGCCAGTTATGCCCACCACCGACGATCACCACCTGCCGCAGCTCATGCCCGGGCGCACAGTCGCGCGCGTCGACCACGTGGATCTCCATGCGCGCTGAGAGCATGTTGGGGATCATCGACGTCCGGATCTGGTCGCCGCAACGGAGCCGGTACGCCCAGTACTCGAACGTCTCCTCGACGCTGGCCAGCAGCGTCACGGGGCCGTTGGGGCTTTCTCGCCTCAGGCCCGCGAACGGCACGACGGCGTCGTCGGTGCCGTGGATGAACAGGATCGACACCGGGTTCGGCTCGCCGCAGTTGGCTGGCTGGCCGCCGTAGCCAGCCGCGCCGACGCTCGCGTAGGCGGCGAACAGGTCGGTCGCCTTGCACGCGAGATGTTGGGCCATGTAGCCGCCGTTGGAGAAGCCCGCGACGTATACCCTGGCCGGGTCGATGGGGTAGCGCGCCGACAGCTCGGCCACCAGGGCGCGTAGGAAGTCGGTGTCGGGCGTCTGCAGCTCGTAGCCGGGGATGCCTTCTACGTAGTTCCACTGGTTGTCGATGCCCGTTGGATACGCCACGACGAAGCCGTGCTCGTCTGCGAGCTCGTCGAAGCCGGTCAGGTCGGCCATCCCGAACCCTATGCCGCCGCGGCCGTGGAGGAGTAGGACGAGTGGCGCGCTGCGTTGGTTCGCTCCGACTGAGGCTGGCACGTGGAGGTAGTAGTCGCGCTCTAGGCCGGCATGCTCCATGACCTCGATGGTGGAGGCTTGGGCTGTGGCGGTGGCTAGTAGCAGTGATGCGGCTGCTAGTAGCCATTGGATGGTTCGAGGGCGTCGCACTGTGCGGGCATTATCAACCTAGATGAGCTCCGCGTGGCTAGCGCGGGTTCTTCTACTTGCGAGGCCGATGACCGATGCCTCACCGATGCCTTACGTGTCGTGTCGGCTCTATCTACCTATTTGCGTTGAAACCCTTGAACCCGCCACCCTCGCTATATAGACTGACTATGTAGACAAACTAGCTAGTCAAGCCCCATTCAAGGCACCTCGCGGGGCGACTGCCTGGAGGACAGAGGCCACGACACGCTCCTCATTCACTCAGCGGCGGTTTCGACGTGATCGACCATGAGTGACCCTCGCCGGCGCATCGGCCATTACCTGGCTGCGGCCACGAAGGGGCTTTGGGGTCGGGAGCGGGCTGTCGTCAGGGAGGAGCTCGAGGCGCATATCGAGTCGCGAGTCGCGGCTCATCTCCTCGCGGGCATGAGTGAGGAGGCTGCAGTCGAGGCGACGTTGGCCGAGCTCGGTGCCTCCAAGAGCGTCGGCTCGGACATGGCGCGGGTCTATGCGCCGCAGGTGGTCATCGGTGCGGCCGCACGTGGAGCCTGGCGGCAGCTCTGGACCCGCTTGGTCGAGTCTCTACTGATCGTGGTTGCTCTCGCGCTAGGGGTCGGGGTCATCGTGGCCGTCGCCTCGTTCCTGGACATCGAGCGGCAGATAGCTGGTCTCATGAGCCTGCCTCTGGAGGCACGTGAGATCTCGATTCAGTCGATCGAGATCGGCGAGATCTTCCAGACGGGCGACACCCTGGGCGCAGTTCGCGTGGGTGTGGCGGGGTCAAGACAGGTCGTCTTCGGGCCGTCGGACCTGGATGAGATTCGGGCTTCCGTTCCTGCCGCCGATCACGTCTACGGCAAGGTTGAGAACTACATGCGGACCGGCGAAGAAGATCCTTATATAGGCAACTACATGACTCAAAACAGGTATCACACCGTGGCTGTGACGGAAGACTTCTTGTCAGCCGCCGACGTCACTCTCCTCGAAGGGTCACTCCTGACTACCTCTGACATGGCCGCTGAGAGAACGGTGATGGTGGTCAGGCGCGAGGCGGTCGAACTCTTGGAGATCACTGGCGACCCGATCGGTCAGCAAGTGTTCATGGACAACTTGGTGCCTCCTCACACGATCGTCGGGGTCGTGGACACCGATTCGCTAGGTCAGCGCATCTTCGGATACTCCCCTTACAGATCAGTCAGTACTGGGCCCATGCGGTTCGTCTACCTGGCGGTCGACGATCCGCGAGACCTGCAGGCGGTAAGAGAGCAGGTGGCTAGTTACGTCAGCGCCAAGTGGGGTGACTCGGTGAGCGTGACCACCCAGCCCTACCTCACTCGCTACGGGAGGCAGCAGCGGGTCTTGGCGTTCGCGATCGCAGGATTCGCCTCTCTGGGCCTGCTCGTCGCTTCGTTGAACGTGATGAACCTGATGCTGGCGCGTGTACTGAGACGACAGAGCTTCGTCGGGGTGAGGCGGAGTCTCGGAGCGACGCGCTCTGACATTCGCAACGAGCTGATCCTGGAAGGAACTCTCCTGGGCGTACTCGGAGGCGTCATCGGCGCGGTTGTCGGTGCCGGACTGCTCTCGGCGTACAACAACAGTCTCGGGACCGTGAATCTCGCGCTCAACATCGGAGTCGCCTTCTCATGGACCTCCGTTGTGCTGGGGTTCCTCCTGGCCATCATCGCGAGCCTGGTCTTCACTCTCTACCCGGCGAGTGTCGCCGCGCGCCACACCATCGTCGTGGCACTCAGGGAGACCTGATGCTCAACGCCGCGTCACTGATCCGCACTTTCTCCGGCCAGGTCAGGAGTAGACCCCTCAGACTGCTCCTCACCCTCTTACAGACAGCGCTGGCGGCGCTCGTCGTCACGGTAGCGCTCCACGCGCTCGATGCCGAGAGACGCAAGAACGCGGAGCTACAGCTCTTTCAGGTGTATGCAAGGACGAGCGTAGGTCAGACCGGTATGGCCGTTCACACCTTCACGCAATCCTTCGTG
>CAYYOK010000067.1:0-18002 GCA_964473205.1 uncultured bacterium
CCAAGGTCATCGAGAACACCCAGCGCGACCTGAACATCGCCCTGATGAACGAGCTCGCGATCATCTTCGACAAGCTGGGGATCAACACCCTAGACGTGCTCGAGGCCGCCGGGACCAAATGGAATTTCCTGCCGTTCAGACCCGGCCTGGTGGGCGGCCACTGCATAGGCGTCGACCCGTACTACCTCACCAGCAAGGCCGAAGAGGTCGGCTACCGGCCCGAGGTGATCCTGGCGGGCCGCCGCATCAACGACGGCATGGGCGCCTACGTCGCGCAGCGTCTGGTCAAGATGCTGGCGACCTCCGGCGCCAACGTACCCAACGCCCGCGTGATCGTCCTCGGCCTCACCTTCAAGGAGAACGTCTCCGACCTGCGCAACAGCCGCGTGCCAGACATCATCCGCGAGCTCTCGGAGTACGGCATCTCGGTCAGCGTGCACGACCCTCTGGCGGACCCGGCCGAGGCGCTGCACGAGTACGGTGTCTCGCTCGTCGGAGGCGACGATCTGGCGACCCTGAGCGCCGGAGACGCGGTCGTGCTGGCCGTGCCGCACGCCAAGTACCTGAGCCTGCTGCCCGCCGAGCTGCCGCGGCTGCTGGCCGACGGCGGTGTCTTCATCGACGTGAAGTCCGCCTTCGCCGCCTCGGACATGCCGCCGGGCGTCGACTACTGGAGCCTCTGATGAGGGAAGCCGGCCGCTGCGGCCGGCGCGTCGCCTCGTGAAGCGCTACATCGTCACCGGGGCGGCCGGCTTCATCGGCAGCCACGTGGCTGAGCGCCTGCTGGCGCGCGGCGACGAGGTCGTCGGCGTCGACAACCTCAACGCCTACTACGACGTCTCCCTCAAAGAGGCCCGCCTCGCGCGGCTCTCCGGCACGTCTGGCTTCACCTTCGAGCGGCTCGACCTGGCCGACCGCGGCGCCGTCGAGGCGCTGTTCGAGCGGGCCGGTGCCGACGTCGTGATCCATCTGGCCGCGCAGGCGGGCGTCCGCTACTCGCTGACCAACCCCCACGCCTACGTCGACAGCAACCTGATCGGTTTCATGAACGTGCTGGAGGGCTGCCGGCACCAGCGCATCGAGCATCTGGTCTACGCGTCGTCCAGCTCGGTGTACGGCGGCAACACCACCATCCCCTTCCGGGTCGAGGACAACGTCGACCACCCGCTCAGCCTCTACGCGGCCAGCAAGAAGGCCAACGAGCTGATGGCGCACACCTACTCGCACCTGTTCCGGCTGCCCACCACCGGCCTGCGCTTCTTCACCGTCTACGGGCCCTGGGGGCGGCCGGACATGGCGATGTTCCTGTTCACCGAGGCGATGCTCGCCGGGCGGCCGATCGACGTCTTCAACCGCGGCGACATGCGGCGTGACTTCACCTACGTCGACGACGTCGTCGAGGGCGTGATCAGGGTGGCGGACCGCGTGCCGCAACCAGACCCGGCCTGGAGCGGGGCGGATCCCAGCCCGGCGTCGTCCAACGCCCCTTATCGCGTCTACAACATCGGCAACAGCGAGCCTGCCGAGCTCCTCGACCTGATCGGGCTGCTGGAAGCCGAGCTCGGGGTCACGGCCAAGAAGAACCTGCTGCCGATGCAGCCTGGCGACGTGCCGGAGACGTTCGCGGACGTGTCGGCGCTCGAGCGCGACGTCGGCTTCCGGCCGAACACCCCCCTGGCCACGGGCGTAGCGCGCTTCGTGGCTTGGTACCGCGACTTCTACGGGCCTGGGTCCTGAGGTCCTGTCCGGCGGTAGCGGGCTCATCCGCCGAGGTCCTGGGTAAGCAAGCTCATATCCACAACTCATGTATCTGCGCTTAGCTTGACGGCGTGGGCGCAACCGTTTCGGGGCACCGCTCAAGACCGATGGCCGCGGTGAGCTTCATCATGCCGGTCCGCAACGAAGCCGACTACATCCACAACGCGATCTCCTCGGTTCAGCGGGCCGCCGAGCTCACCGCTGACCTGGACCTAGAGATCCTCGTCGTAGACGGCGACAGCGACGACCGAACCGCCGAGGTCGTCCGGACGCTCGCCGAGGACGATCCGCGCGTCAAGCTCCTCGCCAACCCGATGCGAACCGTCCCTCACGCCATGAACATCGGTATCAGAGCTGCCGAGGGCGACATCGTCATCCGCCTCGACGGCCATGCCGAGATCGAGACCGACTTCATCGCCAACTCGCTCCGAGCGCTAGAAGAGCACCCCGAGTGCGCCTGCGTCGGCGGCCCCATCCACAACGTCAACCAGGGCCCGACCTCCCAGGCCATCTCCAACGCCATGAGCTCAGCCTTCGGCGTCGGCAACGCGCGCTTCAGGACCGGCGGCCAGGACGGGTACGTCGACACGCTCGCCTTCGGCGCCTACCGCAAGGCCGACCTGTACGACATCGGGCTCTTCGACGAGGCGCTCACGCGCAACCAAGACGACGAGCTGAACTTCCGCTTGGTCCAGGCGGGGCGCAAGATCTGGTTCGCCAACGACATCCGCTCGCGCTACTACGTCAGGACGCGGCTCGACAAGCTCTACCGCCAGTACTTCCAGTACGGCTACTGGAAGGTCTACGTGAACCGCAAGCACCGCACCGTCACCAACCTGAGACAGCTCGCGCCTCCCATCTTCATCGCCGCCCTCGCGGTCTTCGCGGCGCTCGCGCTCTTCTGGCCGCTAGCGCGCCTCGGGCTCGCGCTGACCCTGGGCGCTTACGCGCTCGCCGCCCTCTGCTTCACCGTCCTCACCCGTCCCGCCTCACTGCGCGAGGCTCTGCTCGTGGTCGCGGCTTTCGCGACGATTCACGCAGGTTACGGCCTCGGTTACTGGAGCGGACTGCGCGACTTCGCGCTCCGCCTGAGCCCGCCAGCAGCGGGAAGCGGAGAGTTGAGCCGATAGACGATGATCATCCATCCTCATCCGAACGAGGTCGACGAGGCTCGAACCGACCGCTCGAAAGGCCCAGCGGTGACGATCCCCACGCTCCGATCGATGTCAGCCGCCGACCTGCCGGCCGTCGCCGAGGTGCACGTGGCGGCGTTCGAGGAGTCGCTGCTCAGCAAGCTCGGCGCGCCCATCGTTCAGCGCTACTACGCCTGGCAGGTGTCGGGACAGAACACCGCCTTGGCCCTGGTGGCGGAGGATGGCGGCGAGATCGTCGGTTTCGCGCTGGGCGGCGTCTTCCGAGACAGCCTAAGAGGCTTCTTCAACAACAACCGTGGCGCGATCCTCCTCGCCTTGCTCAGGCGCCCCCACCTCCTGGCAGACCCCTTGCTGTGGCAGCGCTGGTCGCTGATGAGGCGCGTGTTCCGGCGCGCCAGGCGGCGCAGTCGTTCGAGGCAAGCGTCATCGCCCGAGGCTAGCGGCGGCTCTCCTGCCGCGACGAGTCAGGCGGTCCATGCGAGGCGCGGGTCTCGCGATGCGGCCAGGCCGTTCAACATCCTCTCCATCGCCATCCACCCGGAGCGGCGCGGACAGGGTGTGGGCAGGTACCTGATGGACGCCCAGGAGCAGGCAGCCTTGGCCTGGGGCAAGGACCGCATGGTGCTGACCGTCAACCCGGGCAACGACGCGGCGGTGGCTTTCTACCGCCGCTGCGGGTGGCGCCTGGCCGAGCAGCAGCAGTCGGACGGATCGTTGTTGATGGAGAAGGAGCTAGCCGGCCTCAGGCCGTGAGCAGGTCGCGCACCGCAGCGACTTCCGAGCGGCGCGGACGACGCGCATGGCGCGATCGACGCTCCGTAGGCTCTGTCCTTCCTCACACGCCCTCTCGGAACTTGCGCGTACGATTCGCCCATGGTTGAAGGCGCCACTCCCAGGGTCAGCGTGGTGCTGCCTACGTACCGCCGCCCTGACCTGCTAGTCCGCGCGGTTCGGAGCGTGCAGGCGCAGACGCTGGTCGAGTGGGAGCTGATCGTGGTGGACGACAACGACCCGGGTTCGCCCGCGAGGCTCGACACGAAGCTCGTGATGAGCGGTCTGGCCGACGATCCGCGCATCACGTACCTGGAGCACGACCGGAACCGCGGCGGCTCGGCGGCGAGGAACAGCGGCATCCGCGCAGCCTCTGCGCCCCTGGTGGCCTTCCTCGATGACGACGACGACTGGTACCCGAACAAGCTCGAGTTGCAGGTCGCGCACTTGGAGAGCCAGGAGCGCGACGTCGCCCTCGTCTACTGCGCGTTCAGACGCGTCGCGCAAGACGGCGCCACGCAGGTCACCAGGCCGGATGCCAAGAACCACACGCTGGAGGCGCTCCTCACGCGGAACGGCGTCGGCACTACGTCGGCGATCGTCTGCCGCAGGCAGGCGCTGCTAGCGGTCGGAGGGTTCGACGAGGAGTTGCCTTCGCGGCAAGACGTGGACCTGTACCTTCGTCTCGCCGAGAAGTACCGTCTCACCTTCGTGGACGACGTCCTTCTCGACTTCCATCGGCACGCCGGCGATGCGATCGGTAAGAACCTGGTTCGCGCGCTGAAGGGAGCCGAGGTCTTCGAGGCCAAGCACGCCGAGCTGCTCGCCCAGCATCCGAAGGCAGCCCATTTCCGGCTGCTCGCCAAAGGGACCATCCAGCGGCGCGCCGGGCAGCGTCAAGCCGCTCGCCGTACCTTCCGCCAGGCCTGGCGCAACCGCCCTCTCGACGCACGTGCCGTGGTCGGCCTGCTGGCTACGACGAGCGCTGCCGACCTCGCCCGCTCCTGGCGCGACTCGTTGAAGGGTCGCGCCACCTTGCGAGGCTGACTTAGATGAGGGTCCCTTTCGCCGCTCCGCCCGATCGGGCCATCCAGCACCCCGCGGTGGACGCCACCGAGCTGGCCGATGAGACGCCGCGCAGGAAGCATGTGGCGCGGTTGGCGCTGATGCTCTTCGTCGCGAGCATCCCAACCGAGAACGGCGTGCTCGTCGCTGCCCTTGGCAGCCTCAGCCGGGTGTTCGGCATGCTCGCCCTGGTCCTGGTCCTCTGGGCAGCGGTGAGCCGACATGGGCTGCGCCTCCGGACACCCTCGCTCTGGCTCGTCTGCGCTGGGCTGTTCGGTGCGTGGCAGCTGGCGACCTACTACTGGAGCGCGGTGCCGCTGGTCTCGTTGTCCAACGCCTTCACCTTCGCTCAACTGCTCGTGTTGTCTTGGCTCGTCCACGAGGCCTGCCGGAACGCCGACGAGCTGGCGTCGCTGATGCAGGCGTTCGTCATCGGCGCCTACATCCTCATCGGGTCGGTAGCCGTGCGCGTGATCGGCTCAACCGACATGGGGTTCCGCGACCTGGGGGCGTTCAACGCCAACAACTTCGCGATGGTCGCCTCCCTCGCGATCCCGATGGCTTGGTTCCTTCAGTCGCGAGACTGGCGTGCCGGTGCGAGCTCGCGGCGGCCACTGCCGCTGCGCATCCTGAACTCCGCTTATCCCGTCGCAGCGCTCGCGGCCGTCGTCTTGGGCGCTTCTCGCGGCGGCTTGTTCGTGATGCTGACGTGCCTTCTGATCGTGCCGCTGACGATCCACCGCCTGGCATGGTGGCGCCGCCTGCTCCTCGCGGCGATGCTGGCCGCCTCGACCACGGTGCTCGCGCTGGTCGCCCCAACGGTGTTCCCCGACGTCCAGGCGAGCATCGAGCGGCTCTCCGGCGCCTCCGAGGAGCTGACCTCTGGAACCTTGACGGGCCGCACGACGATCTGGTCGCACGGTATGGAGATGCTCGAGGCGGCGCCGATCTTCGGCTCAGGTGCTGGCAGCTTCGCGTACCTGCATCACCGGCTGACCGGCGAGTTCAAGTCGGCTCACAACGCCTTCCTGGCGGTAGCGGTCGGCAGCGGCCTGGTCGGGTTGACCTTGTTCGTTGCGCTCATCGTGCTGGCCTTCGTCTCGGCGCTGCACTCGAACCGCGAGGTGCGCCCCTACCTCCTGGTTCTCCTAGCCGCTTTGGTGGTCGCGATGCTGCCCGCCAACTCCCAGAACGACAAGTTCCTCTGGTTCGTGCTGGCGCTGGCGGGTTCCCAGGCGCCGATCTACCTCGTCTCACGAACGCGTCCACAGCGCGGATGACGCCACATCACACGCCTTCGGGCGCCAAGAGGATCGCGCTGTTCCTACCGGAGCTCGGTGGTGGCGGCGCCGAGCGAGCGATGGTGCAGCTGGCTGGAGGGCTGAGGCAGCGAGGACACGCCGTCGACCTGGTCCTGGCGACGGCTGCGGGTCCGTACCTCAGCGAGCTCGACCCTGGCGTCGACGTCGTCGATCTGGGCAAGTCGAGCGTGCGCGCCGCCGTGCCCGGTCTGATCCGCACCTTGCGTGAGCGCAGGCCCTTCGCGGCGTTGTCGACGCTGCCTCATAGCAACGTGGGCATGCTGATCGCCGCCAAGCTGGCGCGAGTCGGGACCCGGGTGTTCCTGAGAGAAGCCACCACACCGACGGCGGTCTCGATACCGCCGACCGATATCAGGGAACGGGCTATGAGGCGCATGCTCGAGTGGGCGTACCGCGCCGCCGACGGCGTCATCGCCGTTTCAGGCGGGGTCGCGGACGACCTGACGGCCAACCTTGGAATCCCCGCGTCCAAGGTCCACACGATCTACAACCCCGTGGTGGATCAGCGGCTCTTCGAGCTCGCCGCGGCGGACGTTCCGGACCACAAGCTCGGTCTCGAGACCGAGCACGTGGTCCTGGCCGTCGGCAGGCTGATCGCCGACAAGGACTACCCCACACAGCTAAGGGCCCTGGCGCTCGCTCGCAAGGAGGTCGACGCGGGCCTCCTGATACTCGGTGAGGGTCCGGAGCGACCTGCTCTCGAGGCGCTGGTCGCCAGCTTGAGACTGGAGCCCTACGTCCGTATGCCCGGCTTCGTGACCAATCCGTTCGCGTACATGTCGAGGGCGTCCGTGTTCGCCCTGTCGTCCGTGCGGGAAGGGCTGCCGGGCGTCCTGATCCAGGCTCTGGCCTGCGGTTGCCCCGTCGTCGCAACGAACTGCAGAAGCGGGCCGGCCGAGGTGCTGGACGGCGGAGCCTACGGCGCGCTCGTTCCCGTGGGCGACGAGACGGCGCTGGCCGCCGCCATGCTCGCCGCGATCGGCGAGGAACCGGACCGCGACCGCCTGGTGAGGAGGAGCCTGGACTTCACGGTGGACGCCAGCGTCACGGCCTACGAGCGGCTTCTGCTTCAGGCCCGATGATGCCGGCTCCGGCTCGCGGAGCGACACTCTACATAGCGCATCATCTTGGCAGCGCATACTCTTACCTGTCAGCGCGTCGGCTCGATCGGCTGGTTGCCCCGCCGAGCCGGCTCACCACGAAAGCCAGGCAGCCAGAGGAGCAATCGATGCCGCGGGATACCTTCCTCCCTTACTCGCCACCTTCGATCGGACCTGAGGAGATCGACGAGGTCGTCGCCACCCTCAAGACCGACTGGATCACGACGGGCCCCCGCACCAAGCAGTTCGAGCAGCAGTTCGGCGCCTACGTCGGCGCGCCGGAAGGCGCCTCGCTGATGCTCAACTCGTGCACCGCCGGCCTGCACGTCGCGCTGGTGGCGCTGGGCGTCGGCCCCGACGACGAGGTGATCATCCCGACCCTGACGTTCGCGGCCACCGCCAACGTCGTCGAGCACGTCGGCGCGAAGCCGGTGCTGGTCGACGTCGAGAGCGACACGCTCTGCATCGACCCGGCAGCGGTGCGCCGGGCCGTGACGAAGCGGACCAAGGCGATCGTCCCCGTCCACTACGCTGGCCATCCCGCCGACCTCGACCCGCTCTTCGAGATCGCCGCCGAGCACGGCATCGAGATCGTCGAGGACGCAGCCCACGCCGCCCCCACCGTCTACCGCGGGGTGATGGTGGGCAGCAGGGACAACTTCGCCTCGTTCTCGTTCTACGCGACCAAGAACCTCACCACCGCCGAGGGCGGCGCCCTCACCGGCCGCCCCGAGCTGCTGGGCCGGGCGCGGGTCATCGGCCTACACGGCATGTCGGCGGACGGCTGGAAGCGCTTCGACAAGTCCGGCTCGTGGGAGTACGACATCGAGATGCCGGGCTTCAAGTACAACATGACCGATCTGCAGTCGGCGATCGGCATGCATCAGCTCGAGAAGCTGCGGGGCTTCCATGCCCGCCGCCGCGAGGTGGCGCAGGCCTACAACCGCGCCTTCGCCCAGCATCCCGGCCTGGAGCTGCCCACCGAGCGCCCCGACGTCTCGAGCGCCTGGCACCTCTACGTGCTGCGGATCCGTCCCGAGGTGGTCGGGATCTCGCGCAACGAGTTCCTCGACCAGCTCAAGGCCCGCAACATCGGCTTCAGCGTCCACTACAAGCCGCTGCACATGATGAGCTTCTACGCGGGCAAGTACGGCTACGCGCCCGGCGACTTCCCGGTGGCGCAAGACGCTTACTCGCGCATGATGTCGCTGCCGCTGCACCCGCGGCTCAGCGAGCAGGACGTCGCCGACGTGGTCGAGGCGGTCTTGGAGATCGCCGGGCAGCCGCAGGTCGCAGGCGCGACCCGGTGACAGCCGCTGCGAGCGGCGCGGGCGACGACCTGCTTAGAAGAGCCATCGACGTGACCGCGGCCGCGGCCGGGCTCGTCGTCCTGCTGCCGTTCACGCTGATGGCCGCGCTGGCGGTGGCCATCGACTCCCCTGGGCCCGTCCTGTTCCGGCAGAGGCGGGTGGGCCTGGGAGGACGGGAGTTCGAGATCCTGAAGTTCAGGAGCATGCGCGTGGACGCAGAGGCCGTCGGCGGCCAGCTGACCGTCGGCGCCGACCCGCGCGTGACGCGCGTCGGCCGGTTCCTGCGCGCCAGCAAGTTCGACGAGATCCCGCAGCTGATCAACGTCCTGCGCGGCGACATGTCGCTGGTGGGTCCCCGGCCGGAGGTCCCCAAGTACGTCGCGCTCTACACCCCCGAGCAGCGGCGCGTCCTGTCGGTCAGGCCCGGCATCACCGACCCGGCGTCCATAGCCTTCCGGAGCGAGAGCCGGTTGATGGCCGACGCCGACGACCCCGAGCGCCTCTACGTCGAGGAGCTGATGCCGAGGAAGCTCGACCTCAACCTCGAGTACCTGGAGAGACGCACCGTCGCCAGCGATATCGGCGTGGTCCTCAAGACGCTCGCAGCGCTGCTCGGACGCTTCGGAGGCGCCAGAGGTGACGCGCTTGACCGCTAACGAGGGCCAGGGCAGCGAAGCCGAGAAGCGGCCGCGAGCCGAGCCGCCGCTCGCCCAGGGGCTGCGGGTCGCGCTGATCGCCACCCAGTTCCCGACGCCGGCGGAGACCTTCGTGACCGGGCGGGCGAAGGTCCTGGTGGAGCTCGGTTGCCACGTGTCCGCGCACTCCCTGCGCAACGCTCACCCCCGGCACGCCTCGCTGGCGGAGGAGCGCGGGGTAGCCGGGGTGCCGAGGACGCACACCACGGCCGCCAGCGTGCTGGGCGGCTCGCTCAGCGCCCTGGCCAGGCCCGCACTCCTCGCCAGGTTCCTGGCGTGGGTCGTCAGGTCGACCTCCGACAACCCCAAGCACCTGCTGAAGTGCCTGGTGCTGACGCCGCGCGTGTTCGAGATCCTCGCCGACTTCGAGCGCGACCCGCCGGACGTGGTTCACGCCGAGTGGTGCCACTACCCCTCGCTCGTGCTGTGGCTCGTGCAGCAGCGCCTGCCGGGGACGGTGCGGTCGATAAGCCTCGTGGCTCACGACCTCGACGAGCGCCTCGGCTGCACGATCGACGCCACGCGCGCCGCTCAGGTGATCAGGACCAGCACCGAGGAGAACGTCGCGCAGGTCGTCGAGTTCACCGGCGTCTCGGCGGACCGAGTCGAGGTCATCTACAACGGCGTCGACTTGGAGGCGGTCGACGCCGCCGTCGCTGCGCATCCCAAGGTGCAGGGCCGCGTCGTGGTCGTCGCCCGCCTGGCGGCCGAGAAGCGCGTCGACCACGCCATCCGCGCCTTCGCGGTCGCTGCTGAGCCCCACCCTGAGGCGACCCTCCACATCCTGGGCGAGGGGCCGGAGCGGCAGCGCCTCGAGGGCCTCGCCCGCTCCCTCGGTCTGGTCGGAAGCGTCCGCTTCCTCGGCCACGTGAGCCACCAGCAGGTCATCGAGGAGGCCGCGCGCGCGCAGGTGTTGGTGCTGATGTCGGAGACCGAGCGGCTGCCGAACGTGGTCAAGGAGGGCATGGCCGCGCGCTGCGTCTGCCTGGCGACGCGCACCAACGGCATCGACGAGCTGATGCAGCACGGCGTGACCGGCTTCGTGCTCGAGCACGAAGCGATCGAGGAGGCCGGGCGCCTGATCGCTTGGGGGCTGAGCGAGCACGCTGCCGCCGCCGAGATGGGCGCCGCCGCCAGGGAGTTCGTAGGCATCCACTTCGATCACCCGAGGAACGTCAGCCGCTACGCGACCTTGTGGCTCGCGGCGCAGGAGAAGGTCAAGAAGGGTTGATGCCTCGCCAGATCCGGCCTCCGGCATGACCTAAGGACCGCTGACCGCGCTGGCAGCCGCGATCAGCGGGTCAGCGCCAGGTAGTGCTTCACCAGCTCGAGGTTGAGCTTCGCCGAGTCGAACTCGGAGGCGACCTTCTCGCGCCCCGCGGCCCCCAGCTTCGCCCTCAGCTCGGGCCGCGCGGCCAAGAGCGCGATGCGCTCAGCCAACGCTCTAGCGTCGCGCTCCGCTACCAGGAACCCGCTCACCCCGTCGTCGATCAGCTCCGGGATGCCGCCGTGCAGCGTGCTGACGACCGGAACGCCGCTCGCCATCGCCTCCTTGGCGACGTTGGGTATGCCCTCCTGATCGCCGCTCGCCGCGGTCACGCTCGGAGCCAGGAGCACGTCGGAGCGCCCCAGCCACTCGAGCACGCCGGCCTGGTCCTGTTGCCCGACGAACCGCACGGCGCCGTCAAGGCCCAGCTCGCTCGCTCGTGCTCGCAAGGCGTCCTCCAGCGGGCCGCTGCCGATCAGCGTCAGGCTCAGCTCGGGGGCCTGACCGCCGTCGACCTCGCCGCGCGCGAGCAGAGCCAGGGCCTCGAGGGCGTACTCGACGCCCTTCTTCTCGACGAAGCGCCCGATGAACAGGGCCCTCAGCCGTCCAGGCACGGCGTCGGCGTGGTCCCTGGTCGCGAACCGCTTCAGCGCGATGCCGGAGTGGTGGACGAAGGTCCGCTCGGGAGGCGCGCCGTGGTCGATCAGGCGTCGCCTCAGGTCCTCCGAGACCGGGAGGAACAGCGCGCCGGCGCGGAAGAGCCGATCGTAAGCGTGCGGCTCCTTGCCGAGCCTCGCCGTGGTGTCAGCGCCCCGGAACGAGGTGACGACCGGGACGCGCCCTCCCCAGGTGCGAGAGACCGCCAGACCCGCGGTGCCGAGGTGCCCGAACTGGGCGTGGATCACGTCGTAGCGCCGCTGGCGCGCGAACGACAGCGCGGTGACGGCGGCCTCCAGCGACCAGGCGCGCCTCCCTCCGAACGGATCGAAGCTCGCCAGCACGGACCGGCGCCACGCTGGGCGGGTCAGCATCAGGCCAGCCACCAGGCGCAGGCGCTCGAGGTGGTCGGCCGGCACCGGCAGGTGGCGCACTCGGTCCCTGAGGCCGTACGCAGCGACGTCGGCGTGCGCTCGCTCGTAGTCGCCGACCGCCAGCGGGTACAGGTCGACCTCGTGACCCAGGTCGATGAGCCCGGTGATCTGGTTGAGGATGAACGTGTTGTGGATCTCCGGGAAGACCGGGATCAGGAACGCTACCCGCACTGCTACCTGCCGCTCACCCGCGCTGCTGCCTGCTGCTCAAGCGATGACCTCTGGGCTGGCGAGCGGCCGGCGCTTGACGGAGATCAGCTTGCGCACCGCGCTCCTCACTCCGCGCCGTAGCCGCTTCGACTCGTAGACGGCGGGCGAGACGACGCCGCCGAACAGCCGATCGATCTGCCGGTACGCCTGCCAGCGCGCCCTGGCGCCGTCGTGGGCGGACGCGATGCGGTAGCACTTCTCGCACAGGTAGCGCCGGCCGGCGTCCAGCTGCTCCGTGGAGAGGCCGGGTAGCTCGGTCGCGATCACCTCGAGCAGGTGCAAGGAGTCCTCGGCCCAGGCGACCGCAGACTCGGTCGAGCCGCGGTTCGCCTCGTGACGCCGGAAGCTGGCGAGGGGCTCGCGCACCTCGACGTGACCGTGCCTGGCCATCAGCATCACCGTCGCCTTGACGTCCTGGTAGAGCCCCCGCGGGCTCTGGAAGCCGCCGGCCGCCCGCAGGTGCGCGGTGTTGTAGAGCGTCGAGGCGAGGTAGAGCGGCGTCTTGCGGGCGAACCAGGCTTCGAACACCGCCTCGGCCGTGGGGTGCGGGCCCGTGAGCGGCTGCACCGCCGCGACGCGGCCAGCGCCGTCTATCACGCGCACGCCGGTCCTTACGAGGCCGACGTCGGTACGGCCTCCCAGCGCCCTCACGCAGGAGGACACGAACGCGGTGTCGATCATGTCGTCGTCGTGGAAGAGCAGGAAGTAGTCGCCCGTCGCGTTGTCGAGACAGGCGTTGAAGTTGGCGTGCGCGCCGATGTTGCTCGGGTGCCGCACGTACTTGACGCGCGGGTCGTCCAGGCCGCGCATGAACGCCTCGGTGCCGTCGCTCGACGCGTTGTCGGACACGACGATCTCGAGGTTCGGGTAGTCCTGCGTGAGAGCGGCCTCCAGAGCGCGCGGGAAGTAGCCGTCGAACCGGTTGTAAGTCGGGATACCGATCGTCACCAGCGGCAAGCCGCCGTAGCCAGTCTCAGGCATGCTCCCACGCCTCCGAATCCGGATTCCAGCGCTTGATCACGCGCGCCGGCGCCCCTGCCGCCATGCAAGCGGGCGGCACGCTGCGCGTCACGACGCTGCCGGCGCCGACGACGCAGAACTCACCGATCTCCACGCCTGGGGTGATCACCACGTTCTGGCCGATCCAGCTACCCCTGCCTACCCGCACGGGAACGACCTGACGCAACCCTTGGTACTTGTACGGGACGTCTCCCCGGACAGTGGCGTGGCTTCCGTCTGAGATGTACACGTTGGCGGCGAAGAGCACGTCGTCATCGATGACGACGCTATCGTACGCGACCACCTGCAGGTTGGCCGTGGCGGTCACGCGGTCACCGATCGTCAGGCTCGGCTCGAACGTCTGCGAGACGTGGCGGCCGTCGGGGCTCTTGAGCCAGTTGCCCGGGTACCTGGTTACGGCACGCAGCACGCTGTTGGGGCCGAGCTTCACGCCTGCGCCGATGCTGATGCGCTCTGGGTTCTCGACGAGGGCAGGCTGCGCCATGAAGAAGCCCTCGCCGACCCGGGCGAACGCGGGCGTAGCGCCGTCGACCCGGCCGAACAGCCGCTTCAACGCGATCACGATGCCACCACTAGCCACAGGGCGAGTATGCAACATCGCGCGAGAAGGCGGCCGTGACGTCTGCCGCGCGTGGCACGCGATTAGAATCGTTAAGACGCCCGGGTCTAAGCTCACATGCGTTCCAGCAAGGCTCGCCTATCATGCGGAGCGCTGATGTCGACTCCCCACCCGAAGCCCGCACCTAGCGCTCCTCCGCAGGAGGAGTCCAGCTCGGTGTTCGATGGCTTGCGCAAGCTCCTGCGGTTGGTAAGCCAAGAAGACAAGCGCCGGTTCGTCTGGCTCTTGCCCGTGATCACCGTGATGGCGCTGCTCCAGGTCGTCGGCATCGCCTCCGTGATGCCGTTCCTGGCGCTGGTCGCCGACCCTGAGCTGGTCTTCACCGACTCCCGCCTCAGGTGGGTGTACGAGACGTTCGGCTTCGCGTCGACGCGCTCGTTCCTCGCGTTCGTCGGGGGTGGATCGCTCGTGCTGCTGGTGCTCAGCAACGTGCTTTCCGCTCTGACCGAGTACCTGCAGCTGCGCTTCTCGTGGCGTCTGAACCACAGCCTGTCGGTGAAGATGCTGAGCAACTACCTGTCCAAGCCGTACGTGTTCTTCCTCGGCCAGAACACCGCCGGCCTCGCGACTAACATCCTCGCCGAGGTCAAGCAGGTGGTCAACGGCTTCGTCATGTCCGGCGCGAACCTCGTGTCGCGCAGCGTGGTGACGGTCTTCATCCTCGCGCTCCTCATCGCCGTGAACCCGCTGCTGGCGCTCGTCACGTTCGGCTTCCTCGGCTCGGCGTACGGGCTCGTCTTCTTCGTCATGCGGCGCGCCATGGCCGAGGCGGGCAAGAGCCGGTCGCAGGCCGATCGCGGGCGCTACCGCGCCGCCTCCGAGGCCCTATCCGGCATCAAGGACATCAAGCTGCTCGGCCGCGAGGCCCCTTTCCTCGAGCGCTACACGCGCTGGTCGCGCCAGTACGAAGGCAGCATGGCCAGGCAGCAGGTCCTGGTCACGATGCCGCGCTACGCTTTCGAGACGATCGCGTTCGGCGGGATGCTGATCATCGTGCTGGTGTCGCTGCTGAGCGGCTCCGGCATCCAGACCATCCTGCCGACGCTCGGGGTCTATGCCTTCGCCTCCTACCGGCTGCTGCCCGCGTTGCAGGTGCTGTTCCAGTCGGTATCGACGATGCGCTTCACCGTCACGGCGGTAGACGTGCTGTACCGCGACCTTGACGTGTCCGACGCCGGCGATGTCGCGCCGGCCAGCCAGCCGACCCGGACCCCGGCGGAACCGCTGCCCTTCGCCAGCAAGATCGAGCTCGAGGGCGTCAACTTCCGCTACCCCGAGTCCGAGCGCGATGTGCTGGCCGGCTTCGATCTCAAGATCGACGCCAACACCAGCGTCGGTATCGTCGGCTCGACGGGCGCGGGCAAGACGACCACCGTCGACATCCTGCTGGGACTGCTGACGCCCACGTCAGGCGAGCTGAGGGTCGACGGCGTGAGGATCACCGAGCAGAACCTGCGCTCCTGGCAGCGCAACCTCGGCTACGTTCCGCAGTTCATCTACCTCGCCGACGACACCGTCGCCGGCAACATCGCCTTCGGAGTGCCTCCCGAGGAGGTCGACCAGCAGAGGCTGGAGCGTGCGGCGCGGCTGGCGCACGTCCACGACTTCATCGTCGACGAGCTGCAGAACGGCTACCAGACGTTCATCGGCGAGCGCGGGATCAAGCTCTCCGGCGGCCAGAGGCAGAGGATCGGCATCGCCAGGGCCCTCTATCACGACCCCTCGGTGCTGGTGTTCGACGAGGCCACCAGCGCGCTCGACGGCGTCACCGAGGAGGCGATCTTCCAGGCCGTGAGCCTGCTGGGCAAGACGAAGACGATCGTGATGATCGCGCACCGCATCAGCACGGTGCGCGCCTGTGACGTCATCTACCTGCTGGATAGGGGCAGGGTAATAGACTTCGGCACCTACGACGACCTGCTCGTCCGCAACGACGACTTCAGGGCGATGGCGCTAGGGGGCCACGCCGTCGACAGCGGCATGGAGCAGGCTGCCAGCCAGCGTGGCTGAGGAGGAGGGGGATGACGCGGTGAGCCAAGAGCCGGCTGCTGACAGCCCGCTGCGAGGTCTGGGCACGTTCCGCCTGACGCGCAACGGCTGGGCCAAGCTGCTCGTCGACGCCGTCTTCTTCCTCGTTGCCACGCCCGTGGCGCTGCTGATCCGCTACGACGGCATGGCCCCTCCCGGCAGTCAGCTCGTCTTCGCCCTCGCGCTGCTGTTCCCGCTCAAGGTAGTGCTCGAGCTCCTGCTCGGCCTGCCGGAGCGGTCGTGGAGCAACCTGACGTTCCGCGACCTCGGCGGCCTGCTCGTCTTCGCTCTGGGTACGGCCTCGATCGGCACCCTGGTGCTGATGCTGGTCAGCGAGCCGACGGGCGTGCCCCGCTCGATCGCGCTGCTCGACGCCGGCGTCGCGCTGGCGCTGATGGCGGGTGCTCGCGTGCTCACCCGTTACCGTCACGAGCAGACGGCCGCCTCGGTGGTCGGGCCCGACTACCGCAAGCGCGTGCTGGTCGTCGGAGCGGGCGAGGCCGGCGCCATGGCCGTGAGGGAGCTGCTGCGCCACCCCGAGACCGGGATGAAGCCCGTCGCCTTCCTCGACGACGCTCCCAGCAAGCAGGGGCAGCGCGTCTCGTCGGTGCCGGTGCTGGGAACCTTGGCGATGGCCAAGGAGGTCATCTTGGACCGCAAGATCGACGAGGTGCTCATCGCCATGCCGTCGAAGGGCGGCGAGGCCGTGCGCAACGTCATCGAGCAGGTGAGGCAGGCCCGTCCGAACCTCACCTACAAGATCATCCCCGGCATGTACGAGGTGCTCTCGGGCCAGGTCGACGTCAGGCGCATCCGCGAGGTCGACATCGACGACCTGTTGGGACGCGAGCCGATCCGCCTCGACACCGACAGCATCCTCGGCTACCTGCGCGGCAAGCGCGTGATGATCACGGGCGCCGGCGGGTCGATAGGCTCCGAGCTGGTGCGGCAGATCTGCCGCTTCAACCCGGGCGAGCTGATACTGTTCGGCCACGGCGAGAACAGCATCTACGCGCTCGAGCGCGAGCTCGACCGCGACTGGCCCGAGATCCGCTACCGCGGGGTGATCGGGGCCATCCAGAACGGCGCGCGCCTCGACTACGTATTCACGCGCTACCGCCCCGACGTGATCTTCCACGCCGCTGCTCACAAGCACGTGCCGCTGATGGAGGACAACCCCGAGGAGGCGGTGTTCAACAACGTCGTCGGCAGCCGCAACCTCATCAACCTGGCGCTGAAGTACAACGTGTCTCACTTCGTGAACATCTCCACCGACAAGGCCGTCAACCCGACCTCGATCATGGGCGCTTCCAAGCGCATGGTCGAGCATCTCGTGCTGACGGCTTCGCGGCGCGCGGCGCCAGACCAGGTGTTCGTGTCGGTGCGCTTCGGCAACGTGCTCGGCAGCCGCGGCAGCGTGATACCGATCTTCAAGAGCCAGATCGCTGCCGGCGGGCCCGTGACGGTGACGCACCCGGACATGGTCCGCTACTTCATGACGATCCCCGAGGCCGCGCAGCTCGTGCTGCAGGCTTCCGGCCACGGCAGGAACGGCGAGGTGTACATCCTCGACATGGGCGAGCCGGTCAGGATCGTCGACCTCGCCCGCGACCTGATCCGTCTCTCCGGCCTGCAGCCCGACGTGGACATCCAGATCCGCTTCACCGGCATGCGCCCGGGCGAGCGGCTCGTCGAGGAGCTGATGACGGAGAACGAGGAGCTCGGGCTGACCCGGCACGAGAAGATCTTCGTGGGCCGCTCCGAGGCGGTCGATCCGGAGGCGCTGACGGCCGCCATCGACGCCCTGCAGGCCGCGGCCATGCGCTCCGATCACGAACGCATCCGCCTGCTGCTCGAGAACTTCTTGGAGGGCTGTCACTTCCAGCGTCGGACGCCTACCTCGGGCGAGCGGCCCACACAGACCGCCGCCTCCGACTGACCGAAGTGCCGGCAGAGGCCGCCTCTCACGAGCTGCGACTGAGCCCGAGCGCGCTCACGCGCTTCGCGCGCCAGCTGGTCGTCTGGGGAGCGGTGGTGGCGCTGCCTGCGGCTGCCGGCGCCTACTTGCTCAGCTCGCGCAGCGTGCCCGTCTACTCGGCCTCCGCCAGCATCGTGGCGCCCAAGCGCAACCTCAACCTGAACCTCGTCGAGGACGAGCCGACGGCCACGGCGCCGCTGGACGCGTTCGCCTACAGGTCCGTCATCCATCGCGAGGACGTGCTGCTCGCAACCTGGCAGGGCCTGGTGACGCGCGGGGTCGAGCGGGGCGACCCGGGACCGGCCGAGCTGGACGAGCTGTCGGCGTCGCTGACGGTCGACACCGACGACGACCGCCTGTCGCTGCTGATGTACGTCGAGGCGCGCGCCTCGACGTCGTCGCTGGCCCGGGCGCGGGCGAGCGCCGCCGCCGCGGCCCTCATAGCTTGGGACGACGCGCGCGCGAGCCGCGCCGCCGAGCGCGCGGTCGCCATCCTGGAGACGCAGGAGAGCGCGCTGCAGGGGCAGCTCCAGCAGCTGGTCGCGCTCGGCGACCGAGCGTCCCTGGCCCAGACGGCGTCGATCTCGCAGCTGCTCCTCGAGAGCCGGCCAGAC
>CAYYOK010000068.1:0-17998 GCA_964473205.1 uncultured bacterium
CCGCCGTTGACGTTGAGCTTCTCGTCGGGGATGCCGAGCTCGCGCTGGCAGTAGTACGCCTGGCTGGCGAACGCCTCGTTCAGCTCGAACAGATCGACGTCGGAGACGCCCATGCCTACCTTGGCGAGGAGCTTCCGCACCGCAGGCACCGGGCCGATGCCCATGATCTCCGGCGGCACGCCCACCACGGCAGCCTGCACCAGCCGGGCCAGAGGCTTGAGCCCGCGCGCTTCGGCGTCCTCGGCGCTCATCACGACCGTCATGGCCGCACCGTCGTTGAGCGGGCTGGAGTTGCCGGCGGTGACGGTGGCGACCTCGTCCTCGGCGAACACGGTCTTGAGCGCCCGAAGCTTCTCCAAGCTGGTGCCGGGGCGAGGGCCTTCGTCCTGCTCCAGCACCACCTCGTGCCAGTTCCCCTCTTCGTCCTTGACGCGCGTGGCGACGGGCACTACCTGTGGCGAGAAGCGCCCGGCCGAGCGCGCTGCCAGCGCCTTGTCGTGGCTGGCGAGCGCGAAGCGATCCTGCTCCTCGCGGGTGATGCCGTAGCGGCGCGCGACGGCCTCGGCGGTCTTGCCCATCGTGTCGTAGGCGCCCGGCTTGCTCTTGAGCAGCGCGCGGTTGACGGCGAGCTGGTGTCCGCCCATCGGCACGCGGCTCGAGCAGTCGCTGCCGCCGGCGAGGACCAGGTCGGCCATGCCGTGGGCGACGGAGTGGACGGCCTGAACGATCACCTGCAGGCCGGAGGCGCAGAAGCGGTTGATGGTGGCGGCCGCCACGCTGTCCGGCAGGCCGGCGATCTGGGCCGCGATGCGCGCGAGGTTGTAGCCCGCCTCCCCCTCGGGGTGTGCGTTACCGAGCAGCACGTCGTCGATGCGCTCCGGCTCGAGCCCGGGCGTGCGATCGAGCGCGGCGTTGATGACCACGGCAGCGAGGTCGTCGGGCCGGGTGTCCTTGAGCATGCCCTTGTGCGCACGGCCGACGGGGGCGCGGATGGCGGTGGTGATCACCGTGTCTCGCAAGCTCGGTCCTCTCTCGGTCCCTGAAAGCTCAGCTCGAGTGCCACGGCCTTATGACGATCGCGCCGTCCTTGAGGTGTGCCACCTCGGGGCCGTCGTCGTCGTCGCTCTCGTCGCCGCCGGCCTGAGCCAGCGCGCCGCCGATGCGCAGCTGCGGGCTGAGGATGCGCTCCGCCCAGATCACGGCCTTCTCGTTGCCGCCGGCACCGGCGTGCGCCAGCCCGCGCAGGCTGCCGATGACGATGATGTCGTCGTTGGCGAGGATCTCGGCGCCGGCGTTGACGTCACCGAGCACGACCACCGACCCGGTGGACTCGATGCGCCCGCCGCTGCGCACGGTGCGCGCGACGATCACGGTCTCGCCGCGGGCCTGCATGACGGCCGTCGGCGGCCTGATGTCGGTGAGGGTGCCGCCGGCGCTCTCGACCTTCTGCGCCACCTCGTTTATCAGGGCGAGCGGCGTGCGCTCGCTGATCTCGAGCGCGACACTCTCCTGAAGCAGCTCCTTGTGAGAGTCCAGGGCGCCAGCGACGCTCTGAGCGTCGTCGCCGTGCTCGAGGCTCAGCAGTATGCCTCCCCTTGTACCTCGCGCTTTCATCTGTTGACAGACACCTCCAGGCCCTCGTAGCTCCAGTAACCGGCCAGGAAGTCCCTGGCGATCGGAACCGAGACCCTCGAACTAGAACCGCCGTACTCGATGAATACCACGACGGCGATCTGCGGATCCTCGACGGGGCTGAACCCCATGAACCAGGCGTGCGTGTAGTCGCCGCCGCGCGGGGTCTGAGCCGTGCCCGACTTCCCGGCGACCGAGACCGGGAACGCGCCGGGGCCCATGATCAGGCGCGAAGGGAAGTCGGTGAACATCATCCGCATGCCGTCCTTGAGCGTCTGCCAGTGGCGCCCCTCGACCTGCTGGAGGACCGGCGCGAGCTCCAGATCGCCGATCTTCTTGACCAGCCGCGGCCGCGCCATCAGACCGTCCATCGCCAGCGTGCTGATGAACTGGGCGATCTGGATCGGGGTGGCGAGCACGTCGCCCTGACCGATGACCGTGTTGAGCGTGAACCCGGGCAGCCAGCCGTGTTGGTACTGCGGTTGGGCCCGTACCCACTCCTGGTCGGGGATGCGGCCGGTCTTCTCCTCGACGAGGCCGACGCCCGTCGTGGCGCCGAACCCGAACGCGCGCGCGCGCACCACGAGATCCTGGATGAACGGCGCCCAGCCCACGGAGAAGTTGGGCGTGTTGATGGCGGCGTTCCAGTAGTAGGTGTTGCAGCTGTCGGCGATCGCCTGCAAGACGGTGTAGCCGCCCTTGTCGAAGGTCGCCCAGTTCTGCCAGGTGATGCCGCCGTAGCGCAGGCGCGCCGAGCACGAGTAGACGGTGTTGCGGTTGACGTAGCCGTCCTCAAGCAGCGTCGCGGAGGTCACGACCTTGAAGGTGGAGGCCGGCGCGTACGCCTCGACCGCGCGGTTCGCCAGCGGGTTGTTGACGCTGTCGGTGAGGATCGCCGACACCTGCGCCGGGTCGGAGGGACGGTGGGTGAAGACGTTCTGGTCGAAGGTCGGGTGGCTGGCCATCGCCAGCACGTCGCCAGTGCGCGGGTCGATGGCGATGAGCGAGCCTCTCACCTGCTGCTCGGTGGGCAGCCCTACGCGGATGCGGTCCTCGTTGACGTAGCGGAGGGCTCCGGCAAGGGTGTCCTCGGCCAGGCGCTGCAGCAGCGGGTCGATGGTGAGCGTGATGTCCTGGCCCGGGGTGGCGCTCCACATCACGTGCGAGGCGAGCTCGGAGCCGTGCGTGTCGACCTCCACCAGGCGTGCGCCGGCGGCGCCGAACAGCACGGCCTCGTAGGCGGCCTCCAGCCCCATCACGCCGACCAGGTCGTTGACCGAGTAGCCGGGGTTGCGCGACGGATCGGCCTGAGCGGTGTAACCCACCGTCTGGGCCGCGAGGTTGGTCGGGTAGGTGCGCTCGATGCGCTCGCGCAGGTAGAGGTTCGGGCTGCCAGCCACGCGTTCCTCGACGGCGGGAACCAGCGCGTCGGGGATGTTCCACGCCACGACCGCACCGTTCTGCGCCTCCTCGAGGCGGCTGCGGTCGGGCGGCCGCGGCTCGCCCTCGAGACCGAGCAGAGCCCTGAGGTGCTCCCAGCCGTCGACGGGGCCACCGGTGTAGAGCAGGTCGTAGGCCACCCGGTCGTCGGCCAGCACCGTCCCGTCGCGAGCCAGGATGCGGCCGCGCAGGGGAACGATGCGGCGCTGCTGCGTGGCGTTCTGCAACGAGGCCTCGGTGAGCTCCTCGTTCTTGACGAGCTGCAGGAACATCAGGCGCGCCGTGAACACCGCCAGCACCGTGAAGATCAGGGCCAGCATGAGGCGCATGCGACCGACCATCATAGGAGCTCCTTCTGCAGCACGCGGCTGCGCTCTAGCAGCGCCGCGCTCCACGGCAGCACCAGCAGCCCGGCGGCTACCGTCAAGGCGCCCTCGACCGCGGCGACGGCGCCCACCTGCCGAAGGTAGATGCCGGAGCCCGAGATCCAGGCGAGCATGCCGGCCATGACGGCCCACTTGCCTAGCACCGCGAGGAACACGACCAGCATGCGCTCGAGCACGCCAGAGTTGGTCAGCTGCGCGCGGACCATCGAGGCCGTCAGCGCGGCGGCAGCCAGGGACAGGGCGTGAAGCCCGAGCACCCCTTGGCCGATCACGTCTTGCATCAGGCCCACAGCGTAGGCGAGGAGCACCAGTTGCCACGGTTGAACCCGCCACAGCAGCGTCAGCACGGCTAGCAGGAAGAGGTTCGGTGCCGGCAGCGGTGCGAGCAGCGTCGAAAGGAAGCCTTGCGACACCAGCAGGACCAGGTAGAACAGCACCAAACGCATCGCGCCAGTCTACCTAAGCGCTCTCACCGCCGGTTATCTTGCCCCATGGCGATAATCGTCCTTCACGGCGGCGCGGGCAGCATGAACGACAAGTACGATCCGGCCTATGCGGCTGGCATAAACCGGGCTGCCGACGCCGGCTACGCCGTGCTGCGGCGCGGCGGGTCGGCGACCGCGGCCGTCATCGAGGCGGTGCGCGTGATGGAGAGCGACCCGGATGCCTTCAACGCCGGCGTCGGCGCAGCGCTTACGGACAGGGGCGAGGCCGAGCTCGACGCCTGCGTCATGGCGTCGGACGGCTCCGCTGGCGCCGTCACCTGCGTGCGCGCCTCTCGCAACCCCATCCTGCTGGCCGAGATCGTGCGCACCCAGACTCCCCACGTGCTGCTGGCGGGCCCCGCGGCCGACGCGCTCGAGAAGGCGCCGATCGCCAACTCCGACCTGTTCACGGCCCGCAACCTCGAGGGGCTGGCGCGCTGGCGCGAGCAGCACAGCGGCCCCGGCGGGTCCGGCACGAACACGGTCGGCGCGGTGGCGCTGGCCGACGACGGCACGCTCGCGGCCGCCACCAGCACCGGCGGCATCGTCGGCCAGTGGACGGGCCGCATCGGCGACACTCCCCTCCCTGGCGCTGGCAACTACGCCGACGCGCGCGTGGCGGTCTCCTGCACCGGCAAGGGCGAGGCGCTCATCAGGGCGGTGGCGGGCAAGTCCTTGGCAGCCGACCTCGAGTACGGGGCGTCCCTCCAGGCGGCTGCCGACAAGACGTTGAAGGCGGTGCGCGCCGTCGGCGGCTTCGGCGGGCTCATCGCGGTCACGGTCACCGGACAGGTCGCCATCGCCTTCGACACCGAGGAGATGTCCTACGCCATCCGCTCGCCCAGCGTGACGGAGGGGCGCGTCGCGCGCGAGGCCGCGGTGTGGGTCATCGAGGCGTCGTGAGCCTGAGCGTCGAGCGCGCCGGACAGACCCTCGCCGAGCGCAAGGCGTTCGTCGAGCTGGTGAGCTCGTACCTGGCCCGCGACGAGGCGGCGAACAACCTGGTCCTCTCGCTGACGGATCAGATCGCCAACGGCGGCTACGCCGACGTGACCGTCGAGATGCTCAGGGCGTTCGACCCCGAGAGCGCCGCGGACGGGGTCAACGGCACGCGCGCGTTCGTGCTGCGCACCGAGCCGCACCGGCTGGTCGTGTGCAGGGACGAGCCGTTCGCGGCGCGGGTGCCGTTGCTCGAGGACCTGTCGCGGCGCGGGGTGAGCCTTCCCGGGGTGGTCGGCGAGCTGAGCGCAGCGCGCGCGACGGCGAGCTGGTGGGCGCGCCGCGCCGGCCTTAAGGACGTTCACGGCATGCGCCTCGGTGTCTACCAACTCGACGCGGTCAAGGAGAAGCCGCGCTCCGCAGGTCATCTCCTCGATGCGACGGACGCCCACCGAGACCTCGTCATCGAGTGGTTCAGGGCCTTCAACAGCGAGACCGGCAACGCCCTCGGCGAGGCCGAGATGGCCTGGGAGCGGTTCAAGCAGCACGATTTCAGGCGGATGTGCCTGTGGACCGTCGACGAGGGAGCGGGGCCGCGCATCGTCTCGTTGGCTGGCGTCAGCGGGCGCACGCCGAACGGCAGGCGCATCGGGCCCGTCTACACGCCGCCCGAGGAGCGGCGGCGCGGCTACGCCGAGGCTCTCGTCGCCGAGGTGTGCCGGCAACTGCTGGACCAGGGCGCCACGTTCTGCTTCCTGTTCACCGACCTGGACAACCCGACCTCGAACCACGTCTACCAGGAGATCGGCTTCCGGTTCCTGGCGGAGTTCGCGGAGTTCGATTTCGTCCCCAGCGCTTGAGGGGTACGCCAAGAGCCACCCCCTCTCGCGCCACCCCCTGAGCTAGGCACGAGCCTAGGGTAGGGGTCGCGCTAAGGCAGTAGACCTCCCCGCGCCTTGGTGGAACTACTTGCCGAAGACGTTAGGCAACTCCTCGAACGCCACCAGCACATCGCGCGGCTTACTCCCCTGGTGCGGCCCCACCACACCCAAAGCCTCGAGCGAGTCCATCAGCTTCCCCGCCCGCGCATGCCCGACGCCCAACCGCCGCTGCAACCGCGAGACACTAGCCTGCCCCTCGCTCACCACCAGCTCGGCGGCCACCCGCAGCTTGTCGTCGTTCCAGTCGATCAGCCCGCTGGCGTCCGACTCGTGCAGCGAGGGCGGGTCGAAGTCCGGTCCGTACGCCTCGACGAAGTCGTCGTCGAAGAACTGGCGCCTGAGGAAGCCGCTGACGCGCGCGACCTCGGCCTCGGAGATGAACGGGCCCTGGAGCCTCACCGCCTTCACCAGACCGGGCTGGTAGAAGAGCATGTCGCCCATGCCGATCAAGCGCTCGGCGCCCATGCTGTCGAGGATCGTGCGCGAGTCGTGGCTGCTCGACACCGCGAACGCCATGCGCGCCGGCACGTTGACCTTGATCAGGCTGGTGAGGATGTCGACCGAGGGGCGCTGGGTGGCGAGGATCAGGTGCATGCCCGTCGCGCGCGCCATCTGCGCCAGGCGCATGATCGCCGACTCGACCTCCTTCGGACTCGTGATCATCAGGTCGGCGAGCTCGTCGATGACGATCGCGATGAACGGCAGCGGCGGCAGGTCGAGGTTGCGCGCCTTCTCGTTGTACTGATCCAGGTTCTTGGCGCCGAGCTTCGACATCATCTTGTAGCGCCGCTCCATGTGAGACACCGCGCCGAGCAGCACCCCGGCCGCGTCGGACGGGTTGGTCACCACCGGCCTGAGCAGGTGCGGGATGCCGTCGAAGGGCGTCAGCTCGACCATCTTCGGGTCGATCATCAAGAAGCGCAGCTCGGTCGGCAGGAAGCGGTAGAGCAGCGAGCCGACCACCGTGTTGATGGCCACCGACTTGCCCGAGCCGGTGGAGCCGGCGATGAGTATGTGCGGCATGCGGGCGAGGTCACCGACGACCATCTCGTTGTCGATCGACTTGCCGAGGATTATCGGCAGCCTGGCCTTGGCGCGCTTGAAGCTGCCCGACTCGGCGGCCTCGCGGAAGCGGACCAGCTCGCGGCTCGAGTTCGGTACCTCGAGGCCGATGACGCTCTTGCCGGGGATCGGCGCCTCGATGCGCACCGACGCCGCGGCCATCGCCAACGCCAAGTCGTCGGAGAGGTTCGCGAAGCGGCTGATCTTCTCGCCCGGCGCCGGCTCGACCTCGAAGCGCGTCACGGTGGGCCCGCGCACCGCCGCCACGACGCGGCCGCCGAGCTTGAAGTTCGCGAAGGTGTCGTCGATCTGCTTGACCCTGGCGCGGTGCTCGTGCGTGAGCTGGGTGCGGTCGAGGTGCGGGGCCTCGGGCTCGTCGAGCAGCTCGAGGGGCGGGAGCTGGATCGGGATGCCGCCTATCTCGGGGATGGCCGGCCGATCGTCCGCTGGGGCGGCCGGTTTCGCGCCGGCCACGGGGCCTAGTCGCAGCCCGGCGACGGCCCGCGTCTCTGCCGGTCTCTCGACCTGTCTCTCCGACGTGACGCCCGGCACCTCGTCGTCGGCCAGAAGCGCGGCCTGAACCGCACCGGGGAGGTGTGCCGGCCGGGTCGAGGACTGCGAGGCGCCCGGCGCAGAGGCGTGCACCGAGGCGGGCCCGGGGCCTTGCGCAGCGCCCTGCGTCGAGGGCAGCACCGTCGCCTGCACCGTGTGACCGCTCGTATGCCCGCTCGCGGCGCGGCCGGACGAGCCGCCCTGAGCGCCGCGCGCGGCTCCGTCCCAGGGGCCCGCGCTCGCCCACGGGACCATGTCGTCGAAGTCCGCTTCTTCCGTCTCGGCTGCCAGCGTAGCCTCGCGCGCCGCGGCCTCCCGGGCAGCAGCCTCGCGCGCCGCGGCCGCGTCACTCGCCGCCCGCTGCCCCTCGCGCCAGGCGCGCTCCAGCACCGCGTCGAGGGCCTGGCTCCAACCGGCGAGCTGCGCCAGGGCATGCCTCCCCTTGGCATCCAGCTCCTTCGCGAGGGTGCCGGTGTAGTCCTGCAACTCCTCGCCGTCGGGGAACTCCTCCAGGCCGACGGCCAGCCGCTCGCTCAGCTCGCGCCAGGGCTCGAGGGCGTCGGCGTCGACGCTCAGGGCATCGGCGTCGGTCTCGAGCCGCGCCAGCTCGCTCAGCCGCTGCTCGTGCGCCTTGGACGCCTGCACCAGCTGGCGCGGCGACATGCCCTTGAGGGCGCGTTTGTCGATGTCGCGCTCGCGCGTCAGGCGCCGGTGCCGCTCCACCAGCGCGGTCAGGTCGAGGGCCAGCGCCTTGCGAACCCTGTCGAGCGCCACGGAGGCGCGGTTGCCGGCCTCTATCGGGTCGTCCAGGCCCTGCCTGATGGCCTGACACCACACCTCGAAACCGCCGCTCTCCGGCTCTGGCGACAGGGCGGCCTCGGCGTCCAGATGAACGATCATGTCGCTGGCGCGGTCGCGGGCGAAGTCGCCGACGGCACCGCTCCAGGCCTTCAGGTCGGCCTTCGCCTCGCGCAGGCCGGTCGTGGTCGGGTGCCGCAGGCGGTGCGAGCTCGCCTTCACCTCTTCGCGCCACCGCTCCAGCTCGCCGCTGCCAGGGTAGAGCGAGCTGAGCGCCTGCAAGTCCTTGTCGAGCTCGCCGAGTCCGCGCCTGATCTGCGCGGCGTCGGCGTGGAGCCCGGCACGCTCGCGCGCTCTGCCGCGAGCCTGCATGGCGCCGTCGAAGGTCCTCCTCAGGAACCCGGCTATCGCCCCCAGGACCGTGCGCAGCGCCTTGGTCGGGGTCCAGCCGGCCAGCAGGTCGATGCCGATCGTCGCGACCACCACGGCCGGCAGGGCGGCGAGGAAGCCCCACGCCTGACCGACCGAAGCCCTCAGGGCGGCTCCCCAGGCGCCGGCCACCTGCGGCGCCACGGCGGCGGACACGCCCCACACGCCAGCGAGCAGCACGGCGTAGCCGGCCAGCAGTCGCGGCCACCAGCGGGGATTGCGCCTGAGCAGGAACAGGCTGCCCAGCACGAGCGGCGGGAGAGGCGCGGCGTACGCGAGCCACCCGACCGGTCCTACCAGGGCTCCGCGGACCGTGCGGCCCAGCTCGCCCGTCGGCAGCGCCGGCAACAGCACCCCGAGGAGGAACACGCCGGCGGCGACCGCCACCAGCCCGACAGCCTCGAGGTCGGCGCCGCCCGCGCGGGCCTGTTTCTCCCTGCGGGAGCGTCTCACGGGGCGTAGTCTACCGCTTGACGCCGTTGACTCCGGAGAGAAGTGGTCCACGAAGCCGAGTGCGCCCCAGTGTCACAATCGGCTCGGAGATGCAACGCGCCCGCCGGTTCCCGCTGGGTCGCGGACCAGGAGTCGAGGGTGTCGATCCCGGCGCCGCCTTCTGGTTCGTGGTCGTCGCGCTGGTGCTGGTGGCCGCGTACCCCACCGAGGAGCTCGCGCTGGCGCGCGGCGCCCTGCTCGCCGTGCCGTTCACCATGGTGGCTGCGTGGCGCGGCTGGCGGCCCGCCTTGCTCCTCGCTCCCCTCGCGCTGGCGGCGCTGTGGGGAGGCGCCGCCCTCCTGGGCCGCGAGCTCGACGCCAACGGTCACTTGGTACTCGCGGTGGCGGCAGCGATCGCGATCCTGGCCGGCGAGAGGCTGCGCCGCGTGTGGAGCGAGCACGAGCGCAGAACGACCCTCAGCGAACGCCACGCGACCCTCTTGCGGCAAGCGACCCTCGAGCTGAACCAAGCCGCTACGCACGACGAGCTCTACGAGACCGCCCTGCGCCTGCTGTCGGACATCCTGCGCTTCGACCACGCCGAGGTGTTCGAGCCGCGAGGCGGCGCTCTCGTCATGCGCAGCAGCTGGGCCGCGCCGGTCGAAAGCGGGTTCAGCGTCGACCTCAGGAGCGTTATCGGCCGGGCGTACAGGACGGGCGAGCCGCAGCACGTGCCCAACACGGCCCTCGACCACGAGTTCGTCGGCGCACCCGGCCACGATCCCGCGCGCGCGATGACCGAGGTGGCGATCCCCCTGAGCCTGGGCGACGACGTGGTCGCGGTGCTCAACCTCGAGCACGTCTCGGCCAACGCCTTCGACGAGCGCGACCGCTCATCGCTGATGGCCTTCGCCCGCATCATGGAGGAGGGCCTGCTGAGGATCGCCGCGCTCGAGGACCTCTCGCGCCGCAACGCCGATCACGCCTTCCTCGCGCGCATCAACCAGGAGCTGCTGCACGCCGACAGCGCGGGACAGGCCGCCGGCATCGCCTTGGCAGGCCTGCTCGAGCACGTGCCGATCAGCGCCGCTGCGGTGGCGACCTTGGCGCAGGGCCGGCTGAGGCCGATAGCCATCGACGGCGAGCTGCCGCTCGACTTCGCGCGCCACGGCGCGCACTACGAGGGCGTCTTCCAGCGCGTCTGGGAGTCGGGCGTGGCCTGCGACGTCGACGACCTGGCCTGGCTGTGGGCGAGCGCCGTGCCCACCACCCGCACGGGGGTCTTCACCATCTCGCCGCGAGAGCGCGGCGGCGAGGTGGCGATGCTGGTGCCCGTCGTCGATGCGCAGTCCGAGGTCCAGGCGCTGCTCATCGCGACGATGCCGACGGCTCTGGCCAAGGACGAGCGCATCCGGCAGATCGTCGACACCGTGTCCGCCTCGCTGGCGGTGTCGCTCTCGCGCGCGATCATGAACCGCCGCCTGGTGGCCGTGCTCGAGGTGGTGAGGCGCATGTCGCGCTCCGGCGATCCCAGCGACCTGCTGCAGCAGGCGGCCGAGGCGGCCGTCGAGCTGATCCCCGACGCCGAGGCCGCGACCGTGCTCGTCCGCGACGGCGACCTGTTCCACTTCGCCGGCGGCGTCGGTTACGACCTGGCGGAGGTCATCGCCGGAGCCGGCCCGTTCAGCGACGCCGAGCAGCTCACCTGGTACGGCGGCTCTCGCGAGCGCTACCTGAGCGGCGTGGCGCGCGTCATACGCGGCGCGTCGATCCAGGCGCTGAGCTTCGCATCCTCGCCGAAACGCAGCCCCGCCAACGTCAAGAGCGCGCGCGTGCCCGACATGAAGGCCAACGTGCTGGTGCCCATCACGATCGACGACGAGGTCGTGGCGCTGCTCAACGTCGACAACTTCTCGACCGAGCACGCGTTCGGTTCGAGCGCAGTGAAGGTGGCCGAGGCGTACGCCCAGCACATCGCCGTGATCGTCAGGCAAGCTCAGCGCGTCAAGGGGCTGGAGCAGAACCTCGTCACCGACGGTCTCACGGGCCTGGGCAACCGCGTGGGGCTGCAGCGCGCCATGGCAGGGGAGCTCGAGCGCGCCAGGCGCTACTCGCAGCCGCTCAACTTCGTGATGATCGACCTGGACGGCTTCAAGGCGATCAACGACTCGTTCGGTCACGCCGTCGGCGACCAGGCGTTGAAGGTGGTGGCCGAGGTGCTCAAGCGCCAGGTGCGCAACTCTGACCTGGCGTTCAGATGGGGCGGCGACGAGTTCGCCGTGATCCTGCCGGGCGTGGACCGCACGGAAGCGGGCGCGGCGGCGCAGCGCTTCGCGGACCTGATCGGCGAGATAGAGATCGAGGGTCAGCGGCTGAGCGCGAGCGTCGGCATCGCCAGCTTCCCCGACGATGGCGCCGACCCTGAGGCGCTGCTGAAGTTCGCCGACGCGCTGATGTACCAGGACAAGGCGCGCGGCCAGATGCTGCGAGTAGGGACCTAGGAGGCGTCCGGCCGCGCGCCGGCCAGGGCCTCACCCGCCGCGTCGGCCGTCGGGCTCGCCCCGCCGCCCTGGCCTCCGCCCCCGCTCTCGCCCGGCAGCGGCCCGGCGAACGCGGGACGCTTGAGCAGGTACTCCTCGAGCACGACCTTGCCGAGCGCCGCGGTCGGCACCGCCAGCAGGGCGCCGACGAAGCCGAAGAAGCCTAGGCCGATCATGATCGCCAGCAGCACCGTGACCGGGTGCAGGTTGGTCGACCGCGCCAGGATCAGCGGCGAGAGCAGGTTGCCCTCGACCTGGTTGGCGATGAGGAACACCACGATGGCCAAGATCGCGGTCAGCGGGCTGACGGTGAGGCCGAGCACGACGGCGGGCAGAGCGCCGACGATGGGGCCGAGGTAGGGCACGAGGTTGAAGATCGCGGCGAGGAACGCGATCGAGGTGGCGAGCGGCACCCCGATGATCGACAGCCCGAGCCAGATCATCAAGCCGATGCAGAGCGTGATGAGGAGCTGGCCTCGCAGGTAGCCCCCGACGGCGAGATCGGCCTTGTAGCTGAGGTCGCTGGCGAGCGCGCGGTAGCGGATGGGGACGAAGCGGGCGAAGTTGGCGGTGAAGCGCGGGAAGTCGTAGAGGAAGTAGGCGCCGGCCAGCACGATCAGCACGATCTGGACCGTCGTGGAGATGACGGCGGTGGCGCCGGACAGAAGCAGTCCGGGGCCGCCCGTGGCGACCCGCTCGAGCAGCTCGGCGAAGCTGCGGCTGAGCTGCTGCAGGAACGCGACGACCTCGCCCTGTATCTGCTCGGCGAGGTTGCCTTCGGGATCGGCGAAGCCCAGGCGGTCGGAGAGGAAGCCGGGCAGCCGCTCCATCAGGCCGGCGAACCAAGCCTGAACGGAAGCCACCCACAGCGAGAGGTTCTCGAAGGCTGCCGGTACCAGAGCGGCGAAGCGGCCGGCCTCCAGCACCACCTGGCTGATCAGCAGCGAGCCGAGCGCCAGGAACACCAGCACGAGGAAATAGACGAGCACGACGGCGAAACGGCGGCCGATGCGGGCGCGCTGGAGCAGCTCGACCAGCGGGTTGAGGATGTAGGCGAGCACGAAGCCGAGCACGCCGACTTGCAGGGCGAAGACGTAGTTGGCCCTGAAGCGCCACAGCACGAAAGCCAGGAACAGGCTCAGCGCGACGTAGGTGACCGCGCGCACCCAGTGGTTGGTCCACGCCATCTCCAACGCGGTCGGCTCGTGGGGCGCTGCGGGTGGCCGCACGCTCGGGAGTCTAGCACGCTGCCGAAGGCCTCCAAGACCAGTTCTGCACGGCCAGGAGCGGCCTGCGGCCTCTGCGCGGCACTCAAGAAGCGAGACGCGCCGGGCGGACGCCAGGCCCTAGCGGCGGCCTCGCTCAGGCTCCGGCGCCGGTTACCCTGACGACATGCCGAGCACCCGCACCGTGGTGGTCGAGGGCGACGAGCTGGCTGTCGACGAGTGGGCCGGTGTGGGCGCGCCAGGCGCCGGACCCAGGACCGACTGGCTGCTCGTCCACGGCATCGGCATGGGCCGGCGCGTGTTCGGCGACCTCGCCGCACGCCTCGCGGCCGCTCCGGGAAGCGGGCGCATCGTCGCCCTCGACCTGCCGGGCTTCGGCGACTCACCCGAGCCACCAGACGGCAGCGCCCGCACCATGGGCCGCAGTGGCGACCTGCTGGCCGCGTTCGTGCTGGCCGAGAACCTGTCCGGCGCGGTGATCGTCGGGCACTCGATGGGGACGCAGGTCGTCGCCGAGGCGCTCAGACGCCACCCGGGGCTGACCGACCGGATCGTGCTCATCGCACCGACCGTGAACGACGCCGAGCGCAGCGCGCGGATGCAGGCCTGGCGGATGCTGCAGGACCTCGCCGGCGAGTCCCCCAAGGTGCTGCTCTTGGGGATGTGGCAGTACGCCAAGGCCGGGCCGCTCTGGTTCGTGCGCAAGCTGCGGCTGATGCTCGACCACGCCATCGAGGACGCCCTGCCCCAGCTGAGCGCGCGGGCGCTGGTGCTGCGCGGCGAGAGCGACAGGGTCTGCCCGCACGACTGGTGCGAGCGGGTCGCGCGGCTGCTGCCGCGCGGCGAGCTGCGCGAGATACCGGGCCGCGGGCACGAGGCCATGATCAAGGACGCGGGGCCTGCGGCCGCGCTGATGCTCGCGTTCGCAGCGTCCTAGCCGCGCGCCGGCCGGGTCAGCACGGCCAGCAGCGGCTTGTGGCCCCCGTGCGAGACCCGCAGCAAGCTCTCCAGCCGCCAGTCGCGGCTCTGGGCGATGGCCTCCCTGGCGATCCTCACCTCGTGGCTCAGGAGCGCGAAGCGGGCCTGTGGAGCGGCTGCGCGCGCGGCGCACGCTAGCAGCTCGGCGTGCAGCTCGCGGTTGGTGACGTGCTCGCCCACGGCGTCACCCCAGGGCGCGTCGGCGGTTATCGCCGCGTAGCCGCCGCCCAGGTCGAGGCCGCGGATATCGGCCTGCAGCCACTCGACGGCCTGCCCGGAGCGCCGCGTGCCGGCCGCCGCCCAGTTCTCTCGCGCGCAGCTCAGCGCCTCGGCGGAGATATCGACGCCCAGCAGCCGCGCTGCGCTCCGAGCGCTCAGCGCCCGCTCGATCAGCAGCGTCCCGCTACCGCACATCAGGTTCAGATAGCTGTCGCCGGGGCTCTCACCGACCATCCTGTTCATCGCCACCGCCACCGTGGCGTTGATACCCCCGGGCAGGTTGCAGACGCGCCAAGGGCGCGTCGAGAGCGGGCGCGGCGTGAGCCTCACGAGCACCTCCCAGCCGCCAACCGCTGGAGTCACGCGCAGCACCAGATCACCGGCCACCTGGTCGACGGGCACCCCTACGGCCTCGGCGAGGGCAGATCCCAGACGTCGGAACACGCTCGACTGCGCGCCGGCCGCGGCTATCCGCAGGCCCTTGAACGGTCCGGCCGCTCTGAGCACGTCTTCGATGCTCGCCTGCAACCGTCTGAAGCTCTCCGAGCCGAGCAGCGCCTTGGGGCGTGGGACCTGGAAGACGAGCCGCCTGTGCACGGCTCCCACCGTGCGCAAGGACAGCAGGCGACCGGGAGCGCCGTCGAAGTCGACGAGTAAGCCTCCGCGCGCGGGCGCGACCCTGGCGCCGAGCGCGGCGAGCTCCTCGCTCGCCACCGCCTCCAGCCCGTCCTCGACGTCGACCGCGTAACGCCACGCATCCCGCCCGGGTCGGTGCCGGCGCGCTGACATGCTCGGAGACCCTCTCGCCGCCTTGCTCGCTGCCACACAGCAGGCTAGCCCGCCGCTGGCGCGCCGTGTGGCCGATGCAGGCTATGCGAGCCGTCGGGCGCTAGTCTGGACCTAAGTGAGCAGCGACCGCGTACCCAGCGACCTGTGGACGGAAGCACGGGCGGAGAGCTACGACGATTCGTCCGATGAGCGCTTCTCGTCCGGCGTCCTTGAGACCACCACCGCCTTCCTGGCCGACCTCGCCGGCTCCGGACCCGCGCTCGAGCTCGCGATCGGAACGGGACGCGTCGCGATCCCGCTACGCGAACGCGGCGTCGAGGTGCACGGCATCGAGCTCTCCGAGGCGATGGCGGCCGTGCTGCGGAGGAAGACCTCCGACATCCCGGTCGTCATCGGCGACATGGCGACCACGCGCATCGCTGGCGAGTTCTCGCTCGTCTACCTAGTCTTCAACACGATCGGCAATCTCTACCTGCAACAGGCTCAGGTCGAGTGCTTCCGCAACGCCGCACGCCATCTGGCGCCCGGGGGCAGGTTCGTCGTCGAGGTCGGCGTCCCGCCTCTGCGGCTCCTGCCTCCGAGTCAGATCGCGGTGCCGTTCGACGTCTCGGACACGCATATCGGTTTCGATACCTTCGACCTCGTGACCCAGCGCGCCATCTCGCATCACTACGTCCGCAACGAAGACGGCGCGTTCGAGTACCTGCCGCACAACTACCGCTTCGTGTGGCCTTCCGAGCTCGACCTCATGGCGCAGCTCGCCGGCCTGGAGCACGAGGCCCGCTACGCCGATTGGGATCTGACGCCCTTCACCGCGGAGAGCACCTCGCACGTGTCGGTCTGGCGACTGCCGGACGCTCAGCGACCGGCGGGCTCGTAGGTACTTCGCGACCCTCGGCTACGACGCCTCCGGCCCGGTTGCCTTCTGTATAGTTGCCCCATGCCTTGGGATTGGCCCCGACGGCCTCGTAGCGTCGCCGTGGCTGACGAGCACATGACAGCGGCCGGGTACGCTGCACCCGGACCGCGGTGACCGCAGCGCAGCCGCTTGAGCCAGTCGACCAAGACGGCGCAGATGACGAAACTGTCATGACGACACTCCCTCGGACGGCACGACCTCCCACACGGCGCCGCAGCAGCCTGGCGGAGCGCCGCGAGTGGCTCACCGGCTACGTCTTCATCCTGCCCGCGACGGTGCTGATCGCGCTCTTCGGCCTGTTCCCCATCGGCTACGCGATCTACATGAGCCTGTTCCGCTGGCGCATCAGGCAGGGGCGCTTCGTGGGCTTCGAGAACTACACCGACCTCCTCGGAGGTCCGTGGGGCGCGCTGGCGTTCTTCGGCGGGCTGCTGCTGATCCTAGCTGCGCACTGGCTGTGGACCGACGCGTTCAAGGGCCACAGGAGCGCCGCCACGACCGCGGCCAAGCTGGCCGGAGCGGTCGTGCTGCTCGGAGCCGGCGTGCTCATCGCCCTCGGCTGGAACATCATGCAGGACGGTGGCGACCGCCGCTACCTGCAGGGCCTGATACGGACCGTCTACTACGGCTTCGGCTCGGTCCCCATCCAGATCGGGCTGGCCCTGGTCATCGCCAGCCTCCTGTTCCAGAAGGTGCGCGGCCAGGAGCTGTTCCGCATGCTGTTCTTCCTGCCGTACGTGACCCCGGCCGTCGCGGGCGCGGCGGTGTTCCGCAACCTGTTCAGCCCGCGGCCCGAGAGGCCCGTCAACACGCTGTTCGAGTGGCTCGGCATCGGGCCACAGCAGTGGCTGTTCGAGACCCGCCCCGTCACCCAGCTGCTGTTCGGCACCGACTGGACCGGCTTCTGGGCCGGGCCTTCGTTGGCGCTCGTCACGGTCATCATCTTCGGCATCTGGACCTACACCGGCTACAACGCCGTGATCTTCCTAGCCGGCCTCGGCACCATCCCGAAGCAGCTCTACGAGGCGGCCGAGATCGACGGCGCCAACAAGGTGCAGCAGTTCTCGCACATAACCGTGCCGCTGCTCTCGCCCGTCACCTTCTACCTGACCGTGCTCGGCTTCATCGGCACCTTCCAGGCTTTCACGCACATCTACGTGATGCGCGCGCCCGCCACACGCGACGCCGTCGATACCGCCAGCATCGTCATCTTCGACACCTTCTACCGCCGCACCGACTTCAGCATGGCCGCGGCCCAGTCGGTGGTGCTGTTCGCGATAATCCTGATCCTCACCCTGTTCCAGAACCGGCTCTTCGGCCGCAAGGTCTACCGTGAGTGACCCCGTGAGAGCTCCGGTGAGCGATCCGGTGAGGGACGCGGTCGGCGGACCCGCGACGCCAGCGAGCGCGGTACCTGGCATGCGGCGAGCTCGGACCCCACGGGAGCCGTACGAGTTCCGCCTCTGGCACCTGCCCGTCTACTTCTCGCTGACAGTCGGCGCGATCGTGTCGATGACGCCGTTCCTGTACATGATCTCGACCTCGCTGATGAGCTTGGGCGAGACGATCAACAGGCGGCTCGTGCCCGCCACCCCGCAGTGGGTCAACTACCAGATCGCCTGGTCGGAGGCCAACTTCGCCCACTACTTCCGCAACAGCGTGATCATCACGGCGGTGGTCATCGTCGGCGTGCTCCTCACCTGCACGCTGGCCGGCTACGCCTTCGCGCGCATCCGCTTCCCCGGGCGCGAGGCGATCTTCATGGTCCTGCTCGCCACGCTGATGATCCCTGGCACGGTGACGTTCATACCGAACTTCCTGATGGTCCGCGGCGAGATCATCCCGTGGGGCTCGTGGCTGAACACGCTGCCGTCCCTGACGGTGCCGTTCCTCGCCACGGCCTTCATCATCTTCCTGCTGCGGCAGTTCTTCGCCGGCATCCCGCACGAGCTGTGGGACGCCGCGCGCATCGACGGCGCCGGTCACCTGCGCTTCCTGACCGCCGTCGTCGTGCCGATGAGCAAGCCGGTGCTGATGACGGCCACGCTGCTGACGTTCGTGGTCAGCTGGAACGAGTTCCTGTGGCCGCTGCTGGTCACGACCTCGCCGCGCTGGCGACCGCTCGGCGTCGGCCTCTACACCTTCTTGTCCGAGGCCGGACCCGAGACACACCTCCTGATGGCCGGCGCGGTGATCACCGTGCTGCCTGTGCTGATCGTCTACTTCGTGAC
>CAYYOK010000069.1:0-17984 GCA_964473205.1 uncultured bacterium
ACTGCGCCAGCGCCTCGTGATCGAACTTCGCTGGGTCGGCGCCGGCCATGATGTTGGTCTCGACGCCGCCGACGATCAGCGTGTTGCAACGGATGCCGAACGGAGCGTAGGCGTAGGCCGTGTTGCGCGACAGGCCCAGGAGCGCGTGCTTGGAGGCGGTGTAGACGGCACCGGCCGCGGCGCCTGAGACGCCGGCCACCGAGGAGACGTTCACGATCGCGCCCTTGCCGCGCTCCTTCATGTGCCTGACGGCGGCACGGGAGGTGACGAACGGCCCGTAGACGTTGACGCCGAACACGCGCTCGTAGGTCTCGTCCTTGAAGTTGGCGACGCCCTCCATCAGGTCCATGATGCCGGCGTTGTTGACCAGCACGTCGAGCTGGCCGAACTCGTCTATCGCACGCTGGATCAGGGCCTCGGCGTCCTCGCGCCTGGCGATGTTGCCGGCCACGCCGATCATCTTGCCGCCAGCGGCGGTCACCTCGGCGGTGACGGCCTCGATACGGGCGGCGTCGACGTCGCTGCCGACGACCGTGGCTCCTTCGCGCGCGAACAGCAGGGCCGTGGATCTTCCCATCCCAGAGCCTGCACCAGTGACTACCGCTACCTTGCCTGCGAGCCTCATGGCTACCTCCAGGTGCAGCGTAACGGCGACGAGACGCGCTCCCAACGGCCAAACGTCCTCTCCAGCCCGGCTGGCGGCGGGTCTCGGAGTCGACGCGGTCAGCGGCCAACCGCCCTCGCCCGCTGAGGCGCGACTTGCAAGGAAGTTAGATCATGAGAGCGGCGTCGCTCGAGGCGCTACGGCAACAACACGGTCGAGCCGGTCGTTCGCCTGTTTTCGAGGGCCCTGTGCGCCTCGGCTGCATCGGACAGCGCGAAGCGCTGGTGGATGCCTACCTTGACGATGCCGCCGAGTACCGCCTCGTAAACCGCCGTTGCGCCGATCCTCAGCTCCTCGGTGGTGCCCAGGTAAGTGCCTGTGATGGGCCGCGTGAGGTAGAGCGAGCCCTTGGCAGCCAGGACGCCTAGGTTCGGGATCGAGACGGGCCCCGAGGCGTTGCCGAAGCTGACCATCAGCCCGCGCGGGCGCAGCGAGTCGAGGGACCCTTCGAAAGTGGCCTGCCCGACGCCGTCATAAACGACGTCGACGCCACGCCCGTCGGTGAGCTCGCGGACGCGCTTGGCGAAGTCCTCAGTCCGGTAGTCGATGACCTGAGACGCCCCGGCTGCGCGGGCCAGCTCGGCCTTCTCGGGCGAGCCGGCCGTGCCGATTACGGTTGCGCCTAAGGCGGTGGCCCACTGGGTCACCAGCAGTCCGACGCCGCCTGCCGCCGCGTGGACCAGGATGGTATCGCCCGCCTTCACAGGCCAGGTCTGGAAGATCAGGTAATAGGCAGTGAGACCTTTGAGGGTCACAGCCGCGGCGGTTTCGTAGTCGAGGCCGGCCGGCAGGCGCACCAGCCGGCCGACGGGGATGTTGCGCTCCTCTGCGTAGGCGCCTACCGGGTTCGAGTACGCGACGCGGTCGCCGACGCTAAGATCGGTCACCTCCTCGCCGAGGGCGGTCACCTCACCGGCGCCTTCGCTGCCGGCCACGAACGGCAGCGGCACCTGGTACAGCCCCGAGCGCTGATAGGTGTCTATGAAGTTGACGCCGACGGCGTGGTTCCTGACCGTCACCTCGCCCCGGCCCGGAGGCGGGAGCTCGCGCTCCTCGACGCTCAGGACTTCTGGGTCGCCGTGACGGCGAACGAAGACAGCTTGGCTCATGTGGGCTCCACTTCGTGATAGGGGCGAGTTTGGCGCGGATCAACGAGCCCGCCTCGAACCTCCGTCGGCATGTAGTCGGCGGGCGGAGCCGGTCAGTCCTCCAGACCGAGGTAAGCAAGCATGTTGTCAAGCTCCGAAAGGTGTCTCGAGTCGAGAGCAGGCCCGGGCGGCCGCACGTACGACGACGCGATCGCGCCGCGTCTCTTGTAGATCTCCTTGCGCAGCGGGAGGCCCAGCACGGGCTGGAACTCGTAGCGCATCAGGGCTACCGCCCGATAGAACTCGGACTCCGCACCGGCGTCATCACCCGCGACATGGCGCAGGTAGATGGTTCTGAGGATCTCAGGATATGCGAAGCCGGTCATTATCCCGATCGCGCCTCTACGCAGCTCCTCCAGGCAGTAGACGCCGCCGAGGGCGCCGAAGACCTTGATGTCGCTGCCCTCTTTCTCTAAGAGCTCGGTGATCTTCTTGCCGGTTGGCGCCTCCTCCAGCTTCACGTAGTCGACGCCCGGTATCTCGCGCGCCATCCTGGCGATGAAGGGAACCGACATGCGCACCCCGGTCACCTCCGGGTAGTCGTGGAGGATGATCGGCAGTGGGACGGTCGCGGCTAGGTCGCGGTAGTAGTTGAAGATCGCGGCCTCGTTCTGGGTTGGCGGAGGCGCGACGAGCAGCCCGGCCGCGCCGAGCTCGGCCGCCCTGGCGGACCGCTGGATCGCCAGTCGATTGCTCGCGGCTCCAGTACCGACTATCACGGGCAGTCCCGCACTGCTGGCTACCACGGTGCTTACCACGAGGTCCTGCTCGCTCTCGCTGAGCTTGGTCGCTTCGCCCATCATGCCGAGGACGGTCATGCCGTCCATCTGCCTGTCGCGCATGAACTTCACGAGGCCGACGAGGCTCGCTTCGTCGACGTCGCCCGACTCCGTGAATGGAGTGGGCATGATCGGGAAGATTCCAGTGAACGCCATCAGAGACATGCTCCCTTCAGAGCGGCCGGCTGGGTGAGACGAACCGTCCATCCCCCGGCTTTCCGACTATGACACCGTCGCGATAGACGCAGCGGCCGCGAACGTAGGTGGCTTCCACTCGCCCTTTGACCTCGCGCCCATGAAAAGGACTCCAGCCGACGCGGTACGGCAGTGTGGCATCGTCGATGACGCTGCTGGCGTCCGGATCGAAGATCACGACGTCGGCGTGCGCGCCCGGCGCCAGGCGACCCTTGTGCTCCAGCCCGAAGATCCTGGCCGGTCTGCTCGAAAGCAGCTCGACGAACCTGGTCAACGAGATGCGTCCGCGCGCGACGCCTTCGCTGTAGAGCAGGGGAACCAACGTGGCCACCCCTGGTAGGCCGGGAGAGGCATCGAATATGTCTGCCGTGAGCTTGCGCTCCAGGCCGTACGGCGAGTGATCCGAGGTGACGATGTCGATACGACCGTCCCCTAGGTAGCTCCACAACGCCTCCGCGTCGGCCTCCGTCCGCAGTGGCGGGTTGCACTTGGCTCGGCCACCCTGGCGCTCGAGCTCGGCCTCGCTGAGGATCAGGTACTGGATGCAGGTCTCGCCGCTGACGCTCGTGCCTGTCGAGCGGTGCCACGCGATGAGGTCGAAGGTCCTGGGCACGGTGCCGTGCACCATGTGCAGGTGGGCTCCGGTCCAATGAGCGAACTCGAGTAGCCGGCCGGCCGCCTCCGTCTCAGATACCGGCGGGCGGCTGCGTGCGTGGTCGATGCCGCGCACCCGCCCGTCAGAACGCAGCTTGGCGATGCCGTAGTCGACGATCTCCTGGTTCTCCTGATGGGCTGCCACAGGCAGCCCTGTCAGGGCGATCTCAGCGAACGCCTCGACCAGGCGGCCGTCGGGGATCCTAGGGAAGCGCAGCGGGTCGACGCCGTAGGTCGAGACCTTGAAGCCACAGGCTCCGCCGCCTGCCAGCCCGGCTATCTCATCGAGCGGACCATCGGGCGCGAAGGTGGCGTAGAGCCCTACGTCTACTACGGCCTCAGCGTTCACCGCGGCGATCTTGGCCTCGAGAGTGGTGAGGGTCCGCACCGGTCTCGCAGGGGCGTCGAAGGGCATGTCGATGACCGTCGTGACGCCTCCTGCTGCTGCGGCAGAGGTCGTTGCGGTCAGGCCCTCCTCAGGGTCGGAGCGGCAGTGCACGTGGGCGTCGATCAGGCCGGGGAGGATCAGCTTGCCGCTAGCGTCGACGCGAGTGGCTCCGTCAGGGGGGTGCGTCGATATGCCGCTGATGAGCTCGCCCTCGATGACCAACCAGTGGTCGCGCAGCAGCTCGCCACTCTCTGACAGCACGTCGCCTAGGAGCGCGAGGCGCGTGGGGGAGGAGCTGCCACCGCTCGGAGGGATTCGGTTAGCGGGCATGCGCATCCGTGACGACCTTCTCGGCGCCGCTTCGCGGGCGAGCAGCATCTATGTTGGTGCCGCCGACGATGCTCGCGGCCACAGCGGTGGCCAAGCGACCGGGATCGAGGAGGGGTACGCCGAGGCGTTCCTTAGACGCCATGACCGCCTCCTCTGGGTAGCCGACGAAGTCCAGGACCACGGCTTCCAAGTCTGGTGAGGAACCGGCCTGCTTAGGCAACCACTCCTCAAGTGCTTCATCGGGCGGCTTCACCCAGACGGTCGGTTGCAGGCGGTCACGCCTCCATCTCGTCGCAGCCGAGCTTAGTTGGTCGGAGTAGGGGCATACGACGCCGATCCGCTCGATACCCAAGGCCGCCAGCGAGGCCACCGTGACGGAGAACGGCTTGACGACGGGTCGCGCACCGGCCAACGACTCAAACGGCCCCGCGCAAAGCAGCACTGTCGCTTCGACCGCCAGCTCCGACTCGAGCCGGTCGAGCGCTGTCTGCAGCAGGCCAGTTAGGACACTCTCTGCCACGGTGACAGCGCGTCCATCGCGGAGCGATGTGGTCAATGGGTAGTCGCCGGCGCTGGTAGGCGGTAGACGGTCGGTGTCGGCTTCGTCCAAAGCGCCGGCCTCGACCACCTCCACGTCGGGCGCCAAGCTTCCGAAGAGCGCTACCAGGTCGGGCCGCGGGCTCTGTCCGATGACCAGGGCCCCGATGCGCCGCTTATCGCTCATGGTCACTCATTCCCCCATCCACGTCATACGAGAGCCACCCGTCCGTCGACCGGCGGCGTCCAAGAGGCAAGCCTCGGCCCTACGCCCCAAGTGAGTTGCTGGTTGTATAGGAAGATCCAGGGCGCGTCGGCGCTGATCGAGCGGTACGCCTGGCGGTAAATGCGCTGTCTCTCGCTGGGGTCGATCGTCTCCTGACCCAGGTCGATGAGCGAGTCGACCTCAGGGTTGGCATAGCCGAGCCACCAAGGGCCACGGTGTCCGGAGTGGAACTTCTCCCTCAGCACGCGATAGGTGCTCAGAGGGCTGGAGTCGAAGCAGGCAGCGTCGCTCAGCCGGCCATCGCGAACCATGAGAGCGTAGTCGTCCCTGTCGGTGTGTACCTTGACCTTGGAATCGATACCGACCTCGGCGTACTGCCTGGTCATCGCTCGCGCCAGAGCCGTTGCCTCGTCGGGCAGTCTGGTCGGCACGTCGAGAGTCAACTCGATCCCGTCTGGGTGGCCGGCCTCCGCTAGCAGCCGCAGCGCTTTGGCCGGATCGTGATCGAACGCAGGCGTCTCGGGGTCGTAACCGAGATGTCGGCTGGTGAGAGGGCCCGTCAGCGGCACGGCTTGGCCGGGCAGAACCTCGTCAATCAACCGGGGAACGTCGAGTGCATGGTTCAGAGCTTGCCTGACCTGTGCGCTTGCGGTGGCCCCCCCGCCCTTGATGTTGCACATGAAGGCTGTGCAGACGCTGCTGGGAGCGGATCGAAAGCGCGCGTCGTCAGCTGTCGACTCGGTTCCGGCATCGGTACCCGCGTAGACGTCAGCCACGATGTCGGCCGCGCCGCTCAGAAGCTGGTGCAGGCGACGCTCGGCGTCCCGCTCAGCTTGCCAGTGCAGTAGATCGTGGGCTGGCCGGCCACCCCAGTAGGTATCGAAAGCCCCTAACAGCACTTGGTCCTCCGACCGCTCCAGAACCCGGTACGGACCGCTGCCGACAGGTGAGACGCCGGCTTCCCCCAGGCCCGCGGCGGGCGCTATTGGCAGGTCGGTGAGGAGGTCCAGCAGGTCTGCCATCGGTTGCCCGAGCACGATTCGCACCTCTCCGCTAGAGGTGCTTTCGAAGATCGCGTCGTGCAGGTAGCTTCGATACACCCCCTGAGTGCCTAGCTCGCCGCTCATGTTCGGGTCCCTGACCCGCTCAAGAGAAGCGATCACGTCGGAGGGTCGCAGCTTAGAGCCGTCGTGGAACGTCGCCCCGGTGCGCAGTCGGAAGGTCCAGACTCGGGCTTGCTCGGCCACCGTCCAGCTCTCTGCCAGGCATGGTTCGTAGCCCGGTCCGGAGCTGCGGCGGACGAGTGCCTCGTAGATCGAGAACAGCACGCTGAGCTTGTCCCTATCGTCGGTGCATACGTGCGGGTCGACCAAGTTGACCTGGCGCTGTACGACGCGCACGACGCCTGCCAGATCGGAGCCCACGCTCACGCTTCGGCTCACTCCGATTCCGGCTCCAGTCCCAAGAGTCGCTCAGGATTGGTCTGGATCAGCTTGCGGATGTCCCCGACCGAGATGCCAAGGTCTAGCAGGCAGGCCACGAACTCCCGCAGACCCTCGACGGGCTCGGGCAGAGTGTAGACGCCGAAGTCGGTCGCGATTATGCAGTTGTCGGCGCCCAGCTCTTCGATCTGCTCGGCGACGTGGCGCACGCCGCCCTGGGGGGCGTCCTCCATGCCCTCGTCGATGGAGATGTACTCGCGCTCGACGTAGTAGTGCGTCTTGGGGATCGGCGTGGTGTGCGTCAGGGCGGCCAGGGTGAACTCGATGAAAGCTCCCGTGGCGGCCATCTGCTTGAGCTGTTCCATGGTGGCGATCTTGCTTATCGAGCTGGCGACGAGCACCTTCTCGATGCCGTACTCCTGCGCCAGCTCGGTGAGGCGGAGCGCCTCCTCTGCGGAGACATGGCCGGTGTTGAGATAGATGTATGGGTTGTCGGCGATGAGCTCAAGGATCTCGTGAAGCTCGGGGCCCGGCGCCTCCTCAAGGGGGATCCGGATGCAGCGCTCGAGCTCCTCGCTGCGGAACTTGGGATAGAGCTTGCTCAGAGGCACGAACTTGCCGTCGACAACGTGCCCCTCGCGGGAGGCCTGGTAGTAGGTCGAGTGGGCGCCGAAGCTGACGAACTTCGCGCCGTCGCCGTAGCTGATCGCGGTTTTCACGGCCCTGGGGTTGAGGCCGCCGTAGACGGTGTTGAGGATCAGCCCGCCGTAGCACTTGAAGTCGGGCACCACGCGGTTAACCAGCCAGGATGTGCCGTTGCTGAGCTGGAAGACGTCCATGAAGACGATGGCGCGCATGCCTGCGTCGCGCGCCTGGACGGCCGCCTGGACCGGGTCTACGCGCCTGGGGCTGCTGAAGATGTGTGGGCCGGCGTGGACGTGGATGTCGATGGCGCCTTTGAGCAGCTCCTGCGACAACTCGAACGAACGGCCTTCCGGGAGAAGCATGTCATTCCTCCTTGACTCGACCTTGGCTCGAACCGGGGTACGACGCCGCTGATACCGCCGCGCTGGGCGGCCGGGAGGCTTCGGCCGGTGAGGACCCTTGCTCGGTTGTGCTCAGCCTGTTGCCGTCTTGGTCGTGGAACAGGTGGCACGAGACGTAGTGATTGGGCGAGAACTCCCTGAGCTCGGGTCTCAGCGTGCGGCAGTGGTCCATCGCCTTCGGGCACCTGGGCGCGAACGGGCAGCCCGGTTGCGAACCGGTTTGAACTGAAAGGTCGCCGAGTATCGGTACCGGGGGCCTTTCCGATTCCGGATCCGCCACCGGCACCGCGGCGAACAGCGCCTGGGTGTATGGATGAAGGGCCTGTTGGGGCATTACTTCGGTCGGAGCGACCTCGACCAGGTTGCCCAGGTACATCGTTGCCATCCGCTGGCTCAGATACTTGACGGTGGCGAGGTCGTGAGAGACATAGAGCATCGTCAGGCCGAGGTCGGCCTGAAGGCGCTTGAGCAGGTTGAGAACGCCTGCCCTGACGGACACGTCGAGCATCGAAACGGGCTCGTCAGCGACGATGAAAGCGGGCTTCAAGACGATGGCCTTGGCTATGGCGACCCTCTGCCGTTGGCCGCCCGAGAGCTCATGAGGGTAGCGAGCCAAGTAGTCGAGGGCCGGTCTGAGCTCCGCTTCCTCGAGTGCCTCGATGACCCTTTCACGGATCGATTGCCTGTCTCCAACCCCGTGGATGCGCAGCGGCTCCGCTACTGCCTCGAAGATCGTGAACCTCGGGTTCAGGGACTCGTAGGGGTCTTGAAAGACCATCTGCACGTTGCGCCTGAACTCCTTCAGCGCCCGGCCGCGCAGGTGCGCCACGTCGGAACCGTCGAACAGGATGCGTCCATCGGTGGGCTCTTGCAGCCTCACGAGCAGTTCGCCTGTGGTGGATTTGCCGCTACCGCTCTCGCCGGCCAAGCCCAAGGTCTCGCCGCGCGGTATCTCGAAAGAGACGCCGTTCACTGCGTGCAACACGTCGGCTTGGCCTGCCTTGGGTCTTCGTCCCAGCAGGCCCTTGCTCAAAGAGAAGGATCTCCTCAAGCCTTCGACGCGGAGCAAGGGTCCTTGCTCCGTTGCGGGTCGCTCGTCGCGGGTGTCGCTGCGGTAAGGGAGGTGCTTGACGCCGCCTTCGGTCGGCGTCGTCCGCCCTCTACCCTCAGGCATGGTCGGCCACCTCCGCCAGACTCTCGCGGTACTGCCTCTCGGACACTGCACTCCACGTGGTCGGATCGCGGCTGGCCTCGCGGAATTCGGTTGCTCGCTCCCAGAAGTGGCAGGCCACGTCGTGCCCCGGAGCTACCTCGACCAGGCTGGGGCGCTCGCGTCTACAGATCTCTTGCGCGAACGGGCAGCGCGGAGCGAAGCGGCAACCGTGAGGCGGCCTGGCGAGGTCGGGTGGATGGCCCGGTATGGAGACGAGTTCGGTGACGGCGTCCGTGATCTCCGGGAAGGCGTTCTGAAGCCCCATGGTGTAGGGGTGATGTGGATCCTTGAAGAAGCCGTGCGCGCTAGCCGTCTCCACGACCTCGCCTGCGTACATGACGGCGACTTGATCGCAGGTTTCGGCTATCACGGAGATGTCGTGGCTGACGTAGATCATCGAGTCGCCGCGCTCGCGCTGCAAGCTGCGCATCTGTCGGAGGATGCGGTCTTGGACGATCACGTCGAGTGCTGTCGTAGGCTCGTCGGCGATGACGATCTCCGGATTGAGAGCCAGAGCGATGGCGATGATGCAGCGCTGCTTCATGCCGCCGGAGAGCTGGTGGGGGTAGGCGGACAGCCGCTCGGGATCGAGGCCGACCAGCACGAACAGCTCGCGCGCTCGGGTGCGGGCCTCGGCGCGAGATACCTTCCTGTGAGCTCGAATGGTCTCGACGATCTGGTCCCCGACGCGGTAGACGGGATCCAGGGCGTTCATGGCGCTCTGGGCTACCAGCGCGATGCGAGCCAGGCGCACTGAGCGCATCTCCTTCTCGCTCAGGCTCACCAGGTCGAGGCCGCCGAACGCGATGCTGCCGGCGGTGATGCGGCCGTTGCTGGGCAGCAACCTCAGGATCGCCCGGACGAGAGTCGACTTTCCGCACCCGCTCTCTCCCACGAGGCCGAGGCTGTGTCCCCGTCTCAACTGGAGGGAGACCCCGTCGAGGGCCATGACCACGCCGCGCCTGGTCCGGTAGGCGACCGACACGCCCTTGATGTCGAGCAGGACCTCGGTGTCAGCCGACCTGGCCACGTTGCCGCTCGCGATCATGAGCGCCTCAGCCGCGGGTTGGCGACCTCTTCCAGGGCCCGCGCGGCGAAGAAGACGGCCATCACCACAGCCGTGATGGCCAGGCCCGGGGGAAGGATCCACCACCAGGCATAGCGAGCCGAGCCGGTCAGGAAGGCCATCTGCAAGATCTGGCCCCAGCTCATGAAACGCGGATCGCCGAAGCCGATGAAGCTCAGGCTCGCCTCGGTGACGATGACCCAGCCGACCGTCAGCGCCATCTCGAGCAGCACGAGCGGGAGGATGTTAGGGGTTATGTAGCGAAGCAGGATCCTGGCTGTGCTGGCGCCGGTGACCTTCCCAGCCTTCACGAAGGCGCGCTCCTTGACCGACAGCACCTGTGAGCGGATGATCCTCGCCGTTCCCCGCCAAGTCAGCAGCGTGACGGCGAGGATGAAGTTCCAGAAGCTAGGCCCGATCACCACGATCAGGATCAGCACGGCCGGCAGGAGGGGGATGGCGTAGAGGACATCGACCGCGCGCATGATCACCGTGTCTATGCGGCCGCCGTAGTAGCCGGCAATGAGCCCGAGCACCGTGCCGATCACGGTCACGAGGAGCGCCGCCAAGAAGCCGACGATCAGAGCGACGCGGCTGCCCAAGATCGTCATGCTGAACAGGTCACGACCAAGGTTCGTGGTCCCCAGCGGGTGTTGCCAGGAGGGCCGCTGCAGCACCAGCACTCGCCCGGCTTCGTCGCGGTGTATCTGCCTCGTGTCGTAAGGGGCGAGCTGTGGCGCGAAGATGGCGACAAGGACGAAGATCGCCAGCACTACCAGGCCGATCAGGGCGAGCTTGTCGCGCCAGAAGGCGTCCATGAGGATGCGCAGCTGAGACTCGCCGTGCCGCTTGGGAGCGAAGCGCAACGCGCCAACGACGCCCTGTCGCATGCCGGGTTTGGCGACGCTGCGCATCAGTGGGTCCTCACCCTCGGATCGAGATAGCTGTACAGCAGGTCCGCCAACAGGTTCATGACCATCACCGTCGCGGCGAGCAGAAGCAGGCCGAACTGAGCCACGGGGTAGTCGCTGCGCTGCGCGGCCAGCACTATCTCCCTGCCAAGCCCCGGCCAGCTGAAGATGTACTCGAGCACGACGAAACCGCCGATCGCGGTGCCGACGGACAGCGCTGCCGACGTGACCACGGGCAGCAGCGCGTTCCTGCAGGCGTGCAGGAAGAGTATCCGGCGCTCGCTGAGGCCCCTGGCCCTGCAGTAGTCGATGTAGTCCTCGCCGATCGTCTCGAGCAGCGTGTTGCGCATTATCAGGAGGGGCATAGCCAACAGATAGAGGGACGCCACCGTGAGCGGCAGCACCAAGTGGCGCAGGAAGTCGAGTGATAGGAACTTGAGCAGCAACCCGGTCTCCGGGTAGCCGGGCGAGCGCATGCCCGAGTGGGGCAGCCAGCCCAATTGGTACGCGAAGAGCATCAAGAGCAGTAGGCCCGAGAAGAACACCGGGGCGGACCTGAAAGAGAGAGCAGCGATGATGCCGAACGCCTCGAGCCGAGTTCCACGCTTCCAGGTCAGCAGCGTTCCCCCGATCACCCCCAGCACGTAGGCAAGCGTGACGGCGGGCAGCATCAGCACCAGGGTGTTGACGACCCTCTCGCCAATCACTTCGTTAGCCGGACGGCGGTAGAAGAAGGAGCGACCGAAGTCGCCTTGCGCGAGATTTCGAAGGTAGAGCATGAACTGCATGTGCACGGGTTGGTCGAGGCCGAAGCGCTCGATGACGAGCTGCCTGGCCTCGACGGAGAAGCCCCCGTCTACGTATGCCGAGGTCGGGTCTCCCGGCATCAGCCTGAACACGAAGAAGACCAGCGTGATGACCACCAGCAGGCTGATGACCATGTCGCGGCTGCGTCTCAGTACGAAGCGGAGCATTTCCCTGATCGTCCCCGTTCGATCGGGGCGAGTGCGAGGAACTTGCACCCGCCCCGATGATCGTCCGTCCGGCTACCTAGGCGGGTAGTGGAGCCGGCCTTGCGAGTCGTAGCGGAAGCCGGCCTGCTCGAGGAGGGTCCGGGCTGTCGCTAGGTTGAACTCGGGCACTTCGATGTCGGGGTTGTTGTAGGCCGTGTTGACGGGGGTGAAGACCTTGCCAGGTCCACCTGGCACGCCCCTGCCCTGGATCAGCACGTCGATCAAGAGGTCGTAATCGACCGAGTGCATCAAGGCTTGTCTGACCTCGCGGCTGTCGAAAGGCTGGCGGCGCGTGTTGAACGCGAAGTAGCTGAAACCTATCGAGGGCACGCTCACGACTTCTAGGTGCCCAAGCGTTCCCAGGCGGTCAATCTGGACCGGATCGATGACAGGCCTGTGCATGTCGGCCTGGCCCAGCTCCAGCGCTCCCACCACGGCGTCGGTGGTCGCGTAGTAGATGTACAGCAAGCCTTCGACCTTGGGCTCCATGAAGTAGCCCTCGTGCCGCGTGAGCAGGGCCTCCTCACCGGGGCGCCAATGGCCTAGGCGGAACGGACCGCTTCCGATGGCCGCGCGTGGGTCGTCCCACTGATCTGGATGGTCCAGGCCTGCGCTCTGCGGCAGGTCCTCCCAGATGTGCTTCGGGATGATGAAGAGCTGACCGAGGGTGCCGGCGAAGAACGGAGCGAAAGGCTCGTGCAGCTCGAACCGGACGGTCAGAGGACCGGTGGCCTCGATGCTGGCGATCGGATTCACCCAAGGGTTGAAGAACGGCACCGGCCACTGCTTGAGGTAGTTGAACGTGAAAGCGACATCCTCTGCGGTCAAGTCCACACCGTCGTGCCACTTCAGGCCGGATCGCAGGTGGATGTCGATGACGGTGTCTGAGATGATGTCCCAGCTCTCCGCCATGTGCGGGCGCGGCTCGCCGTCCGGCCCGATCCTCACGAGGCGGTCGAAGATGTTCCTGGCGAACATCACGCCAGCGGTGGACGTGAACGCCAGCGGGTTCATCTGGTCGATCTGCTCGGTCTCGGCGATCCGCAGGATGCCGTCGCTGGTCAAAGGCTCGACCAGCATGGGGTTCCACTCGTTGTTGATCCCTTCGCCCGGGCTAGCTATGAATCCGGTGAAGCGGTCCTTGTTGTACACGTTGATCTCGTCCCGGAACCAGAAGACGTTCATCACTGCCTCTTCGGCGAGGATCTCTTGGGCTCGGAAGACGAGTTCGCGACGCTCGGGGTAGGTCATCGTCCTGGCCTGTTGGTCCACCAGGGCGTCGTACTCCGGGTTGTTCAGGCCGTTGCGGTTCTCACCGCCAGAGCTTCCCTGGCTTGAGTGAAACGGAAGGAAGAGGAACGTGTTCGGATCAAGGCGTTCAGGGCGGCTGCCCCAGGTGAAGAAGACGACGTCGAATGGCCAAGGATCCTCGCGTGTCACGACGTTATGGACGTTGAACGGCCTGGGGGTGACCCGAACCGTGAAACCGAGCTCCTCCCAGGTGTCGCCCATGAGGGTCGCGGCTTCGTAAACGGCCGGGTTCTCTTCGGGAGACAGGGTGGCTATCTCGATCACCACCGGATCGTTTAGTTGCTGTGCGAAGGCGCTTCCCAGGCCTACGATCACCAGCGTCAGCCACGCTGTCAGGACGATAGGGATCGTGCGTCTTGGGGTCGAGTAGCTCATCTTCCCTCCGTTTCTTTCGGGAGCTCGCTTGGCTGATGCCGCTTGCGGTCTTCTTCGCGTTGCGGAGCGACCGCGCGGCACCTAGTTCGGTGACCCTGCCTCTTCACTGCCATCTCATCGAAGCCTCCTCGCACGGCCGCCGACGCAAGGTCGCTGGCGCATGGGTGTATGGGTCAAGCGAGCTGCCGGACCGCCTTCTCATCGATCCTGCGAACCAGTGCCGTGATCAGGCGGATCGTGTCCAAGTAGTCGTCGATTCGCATGAGCCCGTTGTGGCGGTGGATGTAGCGGCATGGGACCCCGATCACCAGCGTTGGCACGCCACCACCTAGCGCCTGTATGTACTTCGCATCGTTCGTGCCGCCTGCGACGCTGAGTTGGAAGCGGATGCCCTCCTCGTTGGCGACACCTGCAACCCACTCGACCAACCACGGGGCGGAGACCGTCTCATCGTCCAGCAGTACGAGGTTGGGTCCTGCGCCGAGCGCCGAGTCGGCCTGCTCGCCGCGCGCGACGTCGTTAGCTTGGATCGCCTCGAGCACGAACGCCACGTCAGGGTGCGCCTCCAGCCGCAGCGCCTGGGCGCCGCGGCTGCCTATCTCCTCCTGCACCGTCGCCGCGATCGTGACGGCGGCCTGCTCGCTCCCTGACAGTGAGCTGAGCGCCTCGAGCATTACCCCAACCCCTACCCGGTCGTCGAATGCCTTACCGATCACGCTCTGCTCGTTGGCCAGCGTCTCGAACCTGCTGAACGGCACTACCTGGTGACCGACTCTTACCCCTAGGGCTGCGACATCCTCCTTGCCGACCGCGCCGATGTCGATGAGCAGCTCTTCGAAGGCCGGCGGCGCCGTGGACTCGTTCGCGTTCTCGAAGGGGTCGGAGCGCACCGATTCGATCAGACCTAGTGTGGGTCCGTCGAGGCCTATCACCTCGACGCGTTGCCCGACTAGGTCTCGAGTCCGCCAGCGCCCGACGGGGCGGAACGCCAGGAGACCATCTGGGCTTACGCCTGTCACGACGAAGCCGATCTCATCTGCGTGCGCGCAGAGCAGTACGCGTGGGCCTGCACCACTCAAGCCCGTGGTGGCGATGAGGTTGCCGATCCCGTCGAGATGCGCCTCGAAGTTGCTAGGCAGGGCCGCACGGATCTCGCGCTGAACGGCCTGCTCGAAGCCCGATATGCCCGCCGCGTTCGACAGCCTCCTAAGCAGATCGAGCTTGTGGAACACATCCATGCGGTGATCGAAGTCCAATCGCTGAAACGAGGTCGAGTCGTCGCGTCCGCTAAATCACCAGAGGGTCGATGCGCCACGGTAACAGAGCGCAAAAAACGTGTCAAGGAATCTGAGAAAGATACGTTTTATGCGAGATGAAATGGATAGTTTTTCGTATGTAGAATGTGTCAAGCGGGCCCGCCAGGGTACGGCAGAGTCCAGTTGAAGGCCACGGTTGTCTAGCCGAGCGCATAACGCGCTTCACCTTAGAGAGGCCTAACAAGAGCCGTCACTACGACGGGTCGAGGCTCCTCGCCGAATTGCCCTGTGCGAGAATGACCCGACAGATGCTCTCGCTAGAGCCGAGCATTGGCCGTTCGGACAGCTCGGACCGCGACCCCACCGCGGAGGTGAGCTAGTCGAATGCGCCGTGTCTACAAGACGAAGAGCGTCACCGAGAAGGTCTACTCCAAGCTCAGAAAGGCCATCAGTCGCAACGAGTTGTCTCCTGGCCAAGCGTTGAACATCGAGACACTAGCTCAGGAACTCGGTGTCAGCCGCACGCCGGTGCGCGAAGCCCTGCTGATGCTCAAGCAGGAGGGCTTGGTTGACGCCGAGACTAGAACCACCTTCGTCACTGGCCTGAGCCTGAAGGACCTCGAGGAGATCTTCGAGTTGCGAGAGGCGGTTGAAGCCTACGCACTGAAGATGGTCGCCAGGCAGAGGCTGTTGAAGCCCCTAGAGGCTGTGGGTCGGCAGCTTCGCAGCCTCGAGAGCCCAGGGTCGCCGGACGAGACCACGAGGGCAGCCGAAGTCGACCTGGAGTTCCACCGTGCTCTAGTAGTGGCGTCAGCCAACCGCAGGCTCATCGAGGTATGGGACCAGATGTCGGTTCAGCTCAGGCGATTCTGGGAGGCAGGCAGGGACAGCCAGGAGCGCGTGAAGGAGGACATCAGGGACTGCCTGGAGATCCTTGCCGCCCTTGAGGCCGGTTCAGAGGAAGAGGCGTTGGCTATCCTCGAGCGCCATCTGGCGAAGACCAAGGGTGCCATCGCGGACTGGTGGCTGGCGAAGAAGCCCTCCGAAGGCGCCGCGGCCGATTGATCAAGGTTCCCACACCTACTCCCCACTGACCTTCCTGAACAGCGCCGCCCGCCCCAACGACATCAGCGTCACGGGCGTGGTCACCGTGACGAACACCAGCAGCAGGAACTGGTGCAGCATCGGCCTGCCTTCGACGAGCCACAGAGCGACGACCGAGCCGATCAGGATGAAGCCGGCTCCGAACGTGCTGCCGAGGGTGGGAGGGTGCATGCGCTCGAAGAAGGAGCCGAGGCGCAGCAGGCCGACGGCCCCGATCAACGTGAACGTGGCGCCGGTGAGCACGGCGAGACCGACGACGATGGAGGCCCACAGGGGCAGCTCGGGCACGGCGTTCATTCGATCACCTCGCCTCGCATCAGGAACTTAGCCAGCGCGACGCTGGCGGTGAAGCCCAGCAGCGCGATGGCGACGGCCGCCTCGAAGTAGACGGAGCTGCCGGCGCGGATGCCGATCGTGACGAGCAGCAGCATCGCGATCGTGTACATGGCGTCGAGGCTCAGCACCCGGTCCTGGGCGCGCGGCCCGCGGAAGAGGCGGTAGGCGGCGAACGCCAGCGCCAGGGCCAGCATCACCTGGCCGGCGGTCAGGGACCAGAACAGGATCGCCTGGCTCATTTGAAGATCTCCAGCAGGTAGCGCTCGTAGCGGTTCTTGATCGTCGCTATCCACTGCTCGCGGTCGTAGAGGTCGAGGACGTGAAGCGTCAGCACCGAGCGCTTGCGGTCGTAGTCGATCCACGAGGTGCCGGGCGTGGCCGTGATGATGCCGGCCAGCGCCGCCAGCCCGTTGCGATCGGTCAGCTCGAGGGGCACCTCGAGGAAGCCGGAGACGCGCTCCGCCTTGTGCATGCCGAGCACGATGTTGGTGACGGCGATGTTGGAGCGGCCGATGTCGATGAGCACCCTGACGGAGAGCTGCAGCAGCGCGCGCGGGTTGCCGAAGACCAGCGGTTCGGGTGCGAGCCTGACCATCACCTGCGGCAGCAGCACGGCCAGCAGGCCGCCGATGATCAGGTCGGCGGGCGCCAGCGAGCCTTGCAGCAGCAGCCACACGGCCAGGATCACCAGGCTGTAGCTGAAGAACGGGAACACTCGCCTCACTGTCCCGCCTCCTGACCGTTGGGGCCGACCGGCAGCAGCGCTTCGGGGATCGGCGGCGGGTCGGCGGATACGACGGCGCGAGTGTAGGCGCCGGGCTGGGTGAGGTAGTCGGCGGTGGCGTCGAAGTAGCGCATCGCGCTGCCGCCGAAGACGGTCAGGGCCACGCACAGACCCAGGAGCGCGACGATCGGCAGCACCTCCACCAGGCGCACGTCGGGGAAGGTGCGGTCCTCGTGGGCCCAGAAGACCTCGATGCCGACGCGGATCAGCGCCACCAGCGTGAACAGCCCCGAGGCGATGAGCACGGCTACCAGAGCCCAATGCTCGGGGGGCACCACCGGCTGGTCCTTGAGCACGCCCCACATGATCGTGAACTTGGCTAGGAAGCCGGAGAGCGGCGGCATGCCGGACAGCACCAGGGTCGTGCCGAGGAACAGCGAGCCGAGCAGCGTCACCGTGGCCGGCAGCACGATGCCGATCTCGTGGCCCTCGAACTCGTCCCCGACGCTGAGGCGCTGCTCGTCGGAGAAGACGGGCTCGGAGACGGGCTCGGTGACTCGCCCGCGGCGGACGAGCTCCGAGATCAGGTACATGGCGCTGACGGCCAGCGTCGACACCAGCAGGTAGTAGAGCGCGCCGCTGATGACAGCGGGCTGGTTTGTGCCGATCGAGGCGAGGAGCGTGCCGGAGGAGATGAGCACGCTGAACGACGCCAGGCGCGGCAGGGTCTTGGAGGACAGCACCCCGACCGCGCCGAACGCGATCGTCACCAGGCCGCCGTAGAGCAGCCACTCCTGACCGAAGCCGGCGAGGCCGACGTCGGAGCTGCCGAACACCAGCGTGTTGAACCGCAGCACGACGTAGACGCCGACCTTGCTGAGCACCACGAAGATCGCCGCCACCGGCGCCGCCGCGACCGAGTACATCGACGGCAGCCAGAAGCTCAGCGGCCACATCGCCGCCTTGGTCAGGAACGCCACGCCCAGGATCGCGCCGCCCGCCTGGAACAGCCCGTACTCGGCGGGCTCCAGCGTCGGGAAGCGCAGCGCCAGGTCGGCGAGGTTCAGCGTGCCGGTGACGCCGTAGATCATGGCGGTGCCGATCAGGAACAGCGTCGACGACGTCACGTTGATCACGATGTAGTGCAGCCCGGCGGTGACCCGGTTGCGCCCGGAGCCGTGCAGCGCGAGGCCGTAGGAGGCCGCCAGCAGCACCTCGAAGAACACGAACAGGTTGAACAGGTCGCCGGTGAGGAAGGCGCCGTTG
>CAYYOK010000070.1:0-17199 GCA_964473205.1 uncultured bacterium
GCTGGGAGTGTAAGCGCGGCACCGTGTTTAGCTGACCAGTACTAATAGGTCGAGGACTTGACCATTTCTCGGAATCATCCCGAGAGCAGACCCCTGTTGCTGACTGCCTTCTGTTCCCTGTCACTATCTTTCTCTCTTCGTGCTCTTAGCGACGTGGACCCACCCGATCCCATTCCGAACTCGGAAGTTAAGCACGTCAGCGCCGATGGTAGTTGGGGGGCAGCTCCCTGCAAGAGTAGGTCAGTGCGAGGAGGGTTATTTTCGATTCAGGCGCGGCCTGAGGCCGCCGGCCTTGGCCGCGCCTGCTCATTGCGGGAGTAGCTCAGCTGGTAGAGCACTACCTTGCCAAGGTAGATGTCGCGAGTTCGAATCTCGTCTCCCGCTCCAAGAAGGCTCGACGCGGACCCCGCCGTATAGGCGCCGGGTCCGTGTTCGCTTTGGCGGCTAGGCGCGGGGCCTCTTGTCGGTGAACGGATCACACGGCTAGCCTGGCTCACCACGCCGTGTGTGCCGCAGCTTGCATTCAGCCTGGCGCTTCGGCCCTAATCTCGATCATGCCCCTGCGAGGCGCGCGTACCTACGCCGCCGCCTTGGCTCTGATCCTCGCCCTGTTCCCGGCTGGTGCGTTTGCCCAGTCGGAAGGAGAGATCGTTGCCGGGGAGGGGGCGCCGCCGCTGGCTCCGGGCGGACTCATCGCCTTCGTCGACGGGCGCGGTCTGCTCTCGGTGGTCGACCCGCTTAGCCTTGAGGTGACGGCTTATGGCGGTTATGGCGGCGGCCCGCAGCGCGCCATCTTCCCGGCGTGGTCCTCGGACGGCAACCGCGTGGCCGCGGTGGTCGGGGACTTCTGGGGCGGACGCGTCGAGGTGATGGACGTCGCCGCCGGAGGCTCGCCCAGGATCGCGCTCGCCCGGTCTGATCGCTCGCCGATCTACCTGAACTGGTCGCCAGACGACCGCTACCTTGCTGTGCTCTCCAGCGCACCAGGGGGCCTGGCGCTCGACCTGATCGAGATGCCGTCGTTCCTGTCGGGTGGGCCGAGCGAGCCGCGCACGCTCTCGCTGGGCCAGCCCTTCTACTGGATCTGGTCGCGCACTGGGCGGATGCTCATGGTTCACCGCGATGTGCTCAGGCCGCATGCGATCGTCGGACTGACCCTCCTGGACGACTTCGAGGTCCGCTTCCCGCTTCCCGAGCCGGGCGCCTTTCAGGCACCCGCGCTGTCCGACTCCGAGCGCTTCATCGCCTACGCCGCCGCCAGCGAGGCGGGCGGGCAGCGCGTGCTGGTCGCCCACAATCCCGAGCGGCAGGCCTTCGGCGAGGTCCGCGAGCGAGCTCATCTGGGTCTCGTCGCCTTCGCCTGGCGCCCAGGCAGGGAGCAGCTGTCGATCCAGGGCGCGGCGGCGGTAGGCCCGGCCACCGGGTCGCTGGAGCTGCTGGATGTCGACAGCGGCGAGGTCATAGTGCTCTCCACCGCGAACGTGGTCGGCTCCTTCTGGTCGCCGGACGGCCGCTGGCTGGCGGCGATATCTCGCTCGGCCGGTGGAGAGCTCATCGCCGGCGTCGGCACAGCCGAGCTGGCGCATGTTCAAGCGCAGGGACGAAGCCACTCCCTCAGCTTCATCGAGGTCGATACCGGCCTCGTGGTGGGTTTCGGCACCTTCGCCCTGTCGCAGCAGTTCGACAACCAGTACCTGCCCTTCTTCGACCAGTACTCCCGCTCGCACCGACTCTGGGCGCCGGACTCGAGCGCCTTGGTGCTGCCCACGGTGGGCTCGGGCGGAAGACCGTTGCTGGTGAGGTTCGGCATCGACGGGGTCATCACCGAGCTGGTCGAGGGTGATATGCCGGCCTGGAACGTGCGCTGAGGGCGCCGCTCGAGGAGCGGCGAGCTCGGCTCGCGCGGGCCTGCGGGTACGGCGAGGTTTGCGCTATCATCGCGCTGCAACTCCAACGTCCTGATCACCGTCATCGTTCGTGCCGGCTAGCCGTGTAGGGGTCGGTCATCCGCCGCCTCCCGTGGCGGGATTGGTGGTGGGCGCATGACCTGTCCAAGGTGCAGGCATATCAACCCGGGCGGAGCGCGCTTCTGCTCCAACTGCGGCACGCCGCTGGCCCCGGCGGCTTCCGCGCCGTCGCTGCCGGCGCCGGGCGAGCGCAAGCTGGTGACGGTGCTGTTCGCCGACGTGGTCGACTCGACCAGGCTGGCGGAGAGGGCGGGCGCCGAGGAGTGGGCCGAGATCATGAACGGCGCCTTCGCCTTCATGAACGCGGCCGTCACCGGCTACGGCGGCACCGTCGGAAGGCTGATGGGCGACGCGATCCTCGCCTTCTTCGGTGCGCCGCTGGCGCACGAGGACGACGCCGAGCGGGCGGTGCGTGCCGCCTTGGAGCTCCGCGAGAAGGCCGAAGAGTACGGCGAGAAGCTGCGCGAGACGCACCCGAGCCTGTTCAGGGGTGGTGGCGGCTTCGCGGTCAGGGTGGGGATCAACTCGGGCCTGTCGGTGCTCGCCACGGTCGGTGACGAGATCAAGGCCGAGTACACCGCCATGGGCGACACCGCCAACCTGGCGGCCAGGATCCAGGGGCTGGCGGCGCCCGGCACGGTGCTGATCGGCCAGGACAGCTATGCGCTCGTGCGCCACGCTTTCGAGATCGCCCCACTCGGCATCAGGGAGGTCAAGGGCAGGGACGCGCCGATAGCCGTCTACGAGGTGCTAGGTCTCAGCTCGAGCCCGACGCGGCGGCGCGGCATCGAGGGGCTGGTCTCGCCGTTGGTGGGCAGGGACGCCGAGATGGCGCGGCTCAGGGAGCGGCTGGCGTGGCTGGCCGAGGGCAGGGGCGGCTTCGTGGCCATCGTCGGCGAGGCCGGGCTGGGCAAGTCTCGCCTGGTGGCCGAGCTGCGCCAGCGCGCCGGTGCGAGCGGCGAGCCGAGGTGGATCGAGGGGCGCGCGCTCTCCTACGCGCAGGCGGTGCCGTTCTTCCCCTGGCGCGGCGTCATCCTCTCCGCGCTGGGCGCCACCGACTCCGACCCGCCCGAGGCCGTCCGTCAGCGCTTCAGGGAGCAGGTCTCCGGACCGGGCGGGATCGGGTACGAGCATCGCCCCTACCTGGAGGTATTGCTGGCGGTCGAGGACGAGGCCACCGATGCCGAGATCGGTGAGCTCGACGGTGGCGCACTCGGCAGCCGCATCACCGCGGCCGCAACCGCCTACCTGCGCTGGCTGGCCTCGGCCGGGCCGCTCGTGGTGGTCTTCGAGGACATGCACTGGGCCGATCTCGCCAGCGTCGAGCTGCTCGTCTCGATCTCCGAGCATCTGTCCGACGTCCCGCTGCTGGTAGTGAGCGCGATGCGCGCCGACCGCCAGGCGCCGAGCTGGAACATGCTGGACGCGGCCCGTCAGCGGGCCGGCGACGGCTTCCTCGACATCCGCCTCGAACCGCTGAACGAGGCCGGCGCCAAGGAGCTGCTGGCCAACCTCCTGGTGGTGAGGGATCTGCCGAAGGCGACCTCGGACCTGATCCTCAGCCGTTCGGACGGCAACCCCTTCTATCTGGAGGAGGTGCTGCGCTCGCTGATAGACAGCGGCCACATCTTCAGGGAGGGAGCGCTCTGGCGGGCCAGGAGCGACATCGTGGACGTGGCGATCCCCGACACGCTCAGCGGCGTGCTCAGCGCCCGCATCGACCGCCTGCCCGAGCAGACCAGGCAGGTCGCCCAGACGGCGGCGGTGATCGGCCGCACCTTCGGCCGGGCTGTGCTGAGCTCGGTGCTCGAGGAAGACCCCGTCGGCGGGCTGGTGGGCGAGCTGATGCCGCATCTGGACACCCTGACGCTGGAGGAGCTGGTCAGGGAGCTCAGCCTCGTCCCGGAACCGGAGTACAGCTTCAAGCACGCCCTCACCCAGGAGGCGGCCTACGACCGGCTGCTGCTGCGCCGCAGGCGCGAGCTTCACCGCCGCGTCGGCGTCGTGCTGGAGAGGCTTTACGCCGGGCGCGCCACCGAGATCGCGCCGATGCTGGCCCATCACTTCTCGCGCGGCGAGGAGTGGGAGGCCGCCGCACGCTACGCCGCGGCCGCAGCGCGGCGCGCGCGGCTCCTCTACTCGCTGCCGGAGGCGCTGGGCCTCTACGAGGAGGCGGTGTCGGCGCTCGGGCGCCTGGATGACCCGCCCGAGGAGGAGCTTGACACCGAGGCCCGTCAGCGCCTCGAGCTGCACGTCGACAGCCTGCTGGGCTGGCTCGACTCCGCGGTGCACTCCCGGCTTCACGAGCGGCTCGACGCGCGCGCGGTCATGATGACGAGGGGCGACAAGGCAGTGGAGCTGGCCCGCCGGCTGGAGGACAGGTCCAGGCTCGCCAGGTCACTGGTCGCGCAGGGGAGCACGCTGGTGCTGTCCGGCTTCCCCGGCACCGGCTTCGGGCCGTTGATGGAGGCGCACGACCTGGCGCTAGAGCTGGGCGACGACGACCTCTTCCTGCTGCCTTTCTGGGTCGTGACCGAGATCATGGTCGCCGACGATCCCAGAGGCGCCGCCGAGCAGTTCTCGCAGGTGGCCGAGATGGCGCGCCGCATGGGCAACCGCAGCGTGGAGTCGCACGCGCTGGGCACCAGGGCCATGGCGCTGGCCAGGGTCGGTGAGTTCGAGCAGAGCCTCAAGGCCGTCCCCAAAGCGCTCGAGGCGGCCCATGAGTCTGGCTCGATCATCAAGATGGCGGATGTGAACATGCTCGTCGGCGACTCGCTGGTGACCATGGGGGAGGTCGAGCTTGGCCTGAAATACATCGCCTACGGCACCAACGAGGCACTCAGCATCCAGGGCCTGGAGTGTGCCTCGAGCGGCTTCTGGGCTCTGGGCATCGGCAAGATGCAAAGCTTCCTGCTGGACCAGGCGGTCCTCGACTTCGACCGCTCGCTGGAGATCGGCACCGGCACCGGCTGCGAGATCGGCTTCTACAACGTCAGGGCGTCGCGGGCGACCGCCCGTTTCCATCAGGGCCATGTCGCCGCCGTGGACGAGATCGAGTCCCAGCTCAGACATGCCGAGACGATGAACGACGGCCACGGCGTGGCCGTCGCGACGCATGAGCTGGCCAGGGCGAGTCTCAAGCTGGGCAGGCTGGAGCGGGCGGAAGCCCAGCTTCAGCGGGCGATGGACTGGTACGCGCAGCGCTCGATGAAGCCGGCCGTGGCGCAGGTGCTGCTGACGCTCGCGGAGCTGCGCGAGGCGCAGGGGAGGCAGGCGGACGCCTCGAGGGCCAGGGCCGAGGCCGAGGAGATCCGGCGTATGCTGATGGCCGGCATCGACCGCGAGATCATCGAGCGGCTGCGTGCGGCCGCACCGCACCTGTCTGGCGATGCCGTGGCCCGCGGGGTCTAGACTGCCTGGACAGCAGCCAGGAGAAGTGTTCGAGCACGGGTGGAACAGCCGCAGGGAACCCAAGCCAAGCCGCTGATCATCGCCGTCGACGACGAGGTCGCCGTCCTGTCCGCGGTCGCGCGCGACCTCAGGCGCGAGTACGGCGAGCACTACCGGCTGCTGCGCGCCGACTCGGGCGCCCGCGCCCTCGAGCTGGTCAAAGAGGCCAAGCTGCGCAACGAAGCCGTCGCCCTCTTCCTGGTGGACCAGCGCATGCCCGGCATGTCGGGCCTCGAGTTCCTGGCGCAGGCGCGCGAGCTCTTCCCGGACGCGAAACGGGTGCTGCTGACGGCGTACGCCGACACCGAGGCCTCCATCAGGGCGATCAACGAGACGCGACTCGACTACTACCTGATGAAACCGTGGGACCCGCCGGAGGAGCGGCTCTACCCCGTCGTGAGCGACCTGCTCGACGACTGGCTCGCCTCGTACCGGCCGCCGTTCAGCGGCATCACCGTGGTTGGGCACCGCTACTCGGCGGCCTCGCACGCCGTCAAGGACTTCCTCGCCCGCAACCTGGTCCCTTTCCGCTGGCTGGACGTCGAGGCGTCGGACGAGTCGGCGGAGCTGCTGTCTCTCGCCGGCGCCGGCCCGACCGACCTGCCGCTGGTGCTGCTGCCGGACGGCGCGCCGCTCCTCAGGCCGGACTCGGCTCAGATCGCCGAGCGGATAGGGCTCAGGCTCAGGCCCGAGTCGCGGCTCTACGACCTGGTGATCGTGGGCGCTGGCCCCGCCGGCCTGGCGGCCGCGGTCTACGGCGCCTCCGAAGGCTTGAGCACGCTGCTGATCGAGGCCGAGGCGCCGGGCGGTCAGGCCGGCATGAGCTCCAGCATCGAGAACTACCTGGGCTTCCCCGTCGGCCTGAGCGGCGGCGACCTCACGCGTCGCGCCGTGACGCAGGCCAGGCGCTTCGGCGCCGAGATCCTCACCCCCGTGCGCGCCACCGGCATGCGGCGGCAGGACCCTTACCGCTTCCTGACCCTGTCCGACGGCAGCGAGGTCGGGGCGAGGGCCGTCCTGGTGGCCACCGGTGTGACCTACCGCAAGCTGGAGGCCGAGGGAGCCGACAGGCTGGCCGGCGCGGGCGTCTACTACGGCGCGGCCGCCACCGAGGCGCTGGCCGCGAAGGACGGCGACGTCTTCGTCGTCGGCGGAGGCAACTCCGCCGGCCAGGCGGCCATGTACCTCTCGCGCTACGCCGCCAACGTCACCATGGTCGTGCGCGGCAGCGGCCTGGCGGCCAGCATGTCGCGGTATCTCATCGCTCAGATCGAGGAGAACGAGAAGATCAGGCTGCGGTGCCGGACCGCGATCGAGGAGGTGCTCGGCGAGAGCCATCTCGAGTCCCTGAGCCTGAAGAACCTGGACACCGGCGAGGCCCAGACCGTCGCCGCTGCGGGTGTCTTCGCCTTCATCGGGGCCGCGCCTCATACGAGCTGGCTCTCCGGCGACGTCGCCTGCGACCCGCAGGGTTACGTGCTCTCGGGCCGCGAGCTCTCCCGCGCGGGGTCCAAGGATGGGGGCCGGCCGCAGGGCTGGAAGCTCGACCGCGAGCCGCTGTGGCTCGAGACCAGCGTGCCGGGGGTGTTCGTCGCCGGCGACGTGCGCCACCGCTCGGTGAAGCGCATCGCCTCGGCCGTGGGCGAGGGCGCGATGGCCGTGCAGTCCGTGCACCAGTACCTGGCGGGCGATTGACATGGCCGCGATGGGCGTGGAGGAGCGCGAGCACCTCAGGCGTCTGCCGCTGTTCTCCGGTCTGAGCGCCGAGGACTTGGACCAGCTTCTCGGCATGGCGAGGCGCCTCGACCTGCGCCCGGGCGCGACACTGATGACCGAGGGCGAGGCCGGCGAGGAGATGTTCCTGGTCTTAGACGGCGAGCTGGAGGTGAGCAAGCGCCAGCGCGGGGTGGAGGACCTGGTCGCCAAGCGCGGCGCGGGCGAGGTGGTGGGTGAGATGGCGGTGCTAGAGATGGTGCCGAGGTCGGCGACGGTCCGCGCCATCAGCGCCGCCAGGCTGCTGGTGATAGACCGTAGCGCCTTCAACCAGCTGCTGTCGTGCTCGGCCAGCGCCGGCGCCGCCATACTCAGGACCGTCGTCGCCAGGCTGCGGGACACCGAGGCTGTGCTGATGCAGCGCGAGAAGCTGGCCGCGCTCGGCACCATGGCGGCCGGACTGGCGCATGAGCTCAACAACCCGGCGGCCGCGCTCAAGCGCTCGAGCGCCGAGCTAAAGGGCGCCTTGGAGGCCCGGGACCGCGCCGCGGCCGCGCTGCTCGGCCCTGGCCTCGCCCAGGCCGAGCTTGCCGCCATGTCGCGCCTGGCCGAGCTGACCGCCGCTCGGATGGCCGGGCGCGGTCAGGCCGGTGCGGGCTCGTCCGACCCGGGTCGCGAGGACCGGCTCCTGGCGCTGCTCGAGGGCCTCGGCATCGGCCGCGCCTGGGAGGCGACCGCGGCCCTGGCGGAGGCGGGCTGGGACAGGACCGAGCTCGAGCCGGAGCTGACGGCCTTCGCGGCGGAGCACAGGGCCGCGCTGCTCAGCTGGCTGGCCGCCGACGCATCCTGCCGCGCGCTCCTGGACGAGATCAACATCGGCACATCTGCGATCAGCGCCCTGGTCGGCGCGGTCAAGGAGTACAGCTACATGGACCGGGCGCCGTTCAACGTCGTCGACGTTCACGACGGCCTGGAGAGCACCCTCACGATCCTCAGGCACCGCCTCGGCGCCGTCGAGGTAGCGAGGGACTACGACCGCAGCCTGCCGCGGATAGAGGCTCACGGCAGCGAGCTGAACCAGGTATGGACCAACCTGATAGACAACGCACTGGGCGCCATGGGCGGCGCGGGTGTGCTCAGAGTCGGTACGCGCGGCAACGGCGATCAGGTCACGGTCGAGATCGAGGACAGTGGGCCCGGCATCGACGAGGCGACGCTGCCCAGGCTGTTCGAGCCCTTCTTCACCACCAAGGCCGTGGGAGAGGGCACTGGCCTGGGTCTGCACATCGTCTGGAACGTGGTGGTGCTGCGCCACGGCGGACAGCTGGCGGTCAGCTCCTCGCCCGGATCGACCGTGTTCAAGGTGACGCTGCCGAGGGTTCAAGCGGGCAAGGCTGGCGCGGGCGACGGCTCGCCGCCCTGAGCGCCCGGCGCGAGGCCTCGAGGACGACGGCGCGCTAGGCTGCAACGACGGATCAGGAGGTCGGAGATGCTCAGCAGGATGTTCGTCCGGGTGCGCGCCGGGAACGGCGGTCTGAAGCCTCGCGTGTGGCGTCGACTTCGGACCGTGCTGGTCTGCCTCGCCGCGCTGCTCGCTCCCCTGGCCGTTGCCCAGCCGCCGGACTGCGGCGGTCTCGGCCGGCCCGTGGTCTTCGGCGACCTCGACTGGGAGAGCGCGGAGGTCGCCAACTGGATAGCCAGGCACATCCTCGAGGCCGGCTTCGGCTGCCGCACCGACGCCATCCCCGGCAGCGTGGTGCCGATCTATCAGGGAGCGGTGCGCGGCGACATCGACGTGATCATGGAGGTCTGGACCGACAACGTGCCCGAGCTGTGGAGCAGGGCCGTGGCAGGTGGCGAGGTCGAGCAGGTGGGCATCGCCTTCGACGACGCGCTGCAGGGCTGGTTCGTGCCGCGTTACCTGGTGGAGGGCGACGCGGAGCGCGGCATAGAGGCGCAGGCGCCCGGGCTGCGCAGCGTCTTCGACCTGGCCGACCACGCCGCGCTGTTCAGGGACCCGGAGCAACCTCAGAAGGGGCGGTTCTACAACTGCGTCATCGGTTGGCAGTGCGAGCTGATCAACCGGGTCAAGCTACACGCTTACGGTCTGAGCGAGCATTTCACCGACTTCCAGGCCGGCACCGGTGTGGCGCTGGCCGCCTCCCTGGAGGCTGCCTACCGCAGGGCTGAGCCGTGGGTCGGCTACTACTGGGGACCGACCTGGGTGCTGGGAGAGCTGGATCTGCTGCTGCTGGACGAGCCGGAGTTCGATCCCGCCTGCTGGGAGGAGTTCACCGCGCTGGTCGACACCCCCGGGGCGGCGTCACGCGCCTGCGCCTACCCCACCTCGACCGCCGTGGTGGCGCTCGGCTCGAGGTTCAAGGACGATGCTCCGGCCGAGGTTCGCGCCTTCTTCGCCGCCTACCACGGCTCGAGCCAGATCCTCTCGGAGGCGCTCGCTTACATGCGCGCCGCCTCGCAGGAGCCTGACGCCGCCGCTCGACACTTCCTCGCCACCCGGCCCGAGGTCTGGCGGGCCTGGCTCGAGGCGGACGTGGCCGACAAGGTGGCCGAGGCTTTCGGGACTCCCTGAGCCGTGGGCGGCATCTTCTCCGCCGGGTTCCCCGCCGCTTGGGACGTGCCGCTGAGGGAGTGGACGAACTCCTTCGTGGCGCACATCGTCGACAACTACTCGCGCTCCTTCCAGGGCGCGTCCGATGCGCTGCTCTACCTGCTGTTTCACGTGGAGCGGGCCCTGCTCTGGCTGCCCTGGTGGCTCGTCGTGCTGCTGATCGGCCTGGTGGTGTGGCATGCCGGCGGCAGGCGGCTTCCGCCCGCCATCGCCCTGGCGGGAACGGTGGTGCTGGTCGGAGCTTTCGGGCTGTGGCAGCAGATGATCACCACACTGGCGCTGATGACGATCGCCGCCGGCTCGTCGGTGCTGCTCGGCGTGCCGCTGGGGATCCTGATGGCCGGCAGCGCGCGCTTCAAGGCGCTGCTCAAGCCGCTGCTGGACGTCATGCAGACCATGCCGAGCTTCGTCTACCTGGTGCCGGTGGTGATGTTCTTCGGCCTCGGCAACGTCTCCGCGATCTTCGCCACCGTGGTCTACGCCCTGCCGCCCGTGGCCAGGCTGACCGATCTCGGCCTGCGCCTGGTCGACCGCAGCCTGATCGAGGCGGCCGCCTCGGCGGGCGCCTCCGGACGCCAGACGCTGTGGCTCGTGAGCCTGCCGCTGGCGCTGCCCACGGTCCTGGCCGGGGTGAACCAGACCATCATGCTGGCGCTCTCGATGGTGGTGCTCGCCTCGATGATCGGCGCCAGGGGGCTGGGCGAGGAGGTCCTGCGCGGCCTGCAGCGCGGTGACGTCGGGCGAGGGCTGGAGGCCGGACTGGCCATCGTCGTCCTCGCGGTGATCATGGACCGAGTGACCGCCGGCTACAGCCGCAGATGGAGCGAGGCCGCCACGGAAGGAGGCTAGGCGTCCCGCCACGGTCGACGGTCGCTGGGGTGGGCCTGGACGAGTCGAGTTGTCGTAACCTCGCGAGCATGGTGCAAGATCTCGAGATCGCGGATACGCCCAGCGGCTCCGGGCTTACCGTCGGCCAGATACCGACACCGGCCGAGCTGACCGCGTTCTCGCACGAGGCCGGGCGGGTCGGTCGAAGGCTGGTGGTCGGCGGCATAGTCACCGACGGCGCCGGCCGCGTCTTCCTGCAAAGGCGCGCCCTGACGCGCGAGCTCTTCCCGGGAGCCTGGGACATCGTCGGCGGTCACGCCGAGGATGGCGAGGATGCCCTCAGCGCGCTGCGGCGCGAGGTCGAGGAGGAGACGGGCTGGCGCGTCTCCGGCCTCGGTCCGGTGGTGAAGCTCACCGACTGGCGCGCTGGCGGCGTGCTGAGGCGCGAGGTGGACCTGCTGGTCACGGTCGAAGGAGACCTAGGCGCGCCTGCCATCGAGGTAGACAAGCACGACCTGTGGCGCTGGATCGACACCGCCGACCCTGCCATGCTGGCCGAGGCGCGGGCCGACGGCGACGACTGGCTCTACTCGCTCATCGAGAGCGCGCTTGCCATCCTGGTCGAGACGAGGTTCGGGCGCTGAAGATGCTGGCCGTCGGTCGGCCCTAACGCCGCCTGGACCCCATGATGACCATGATCAGGCCAGCGGCGATAGCGGCGCCGGCAGCTATGTTGGGAACGCTGATGGTCCGTTCGCGCTCGGTGGTGACCTCGATGGGGCCGACCTCGACGGCCGTGGTGCGCTCGGTGAAGCTGAACCGGTCGAAGATGAAGGCCGCCAGGCCGAGAACCACGAGGATCACACCGATCAGGGTCAGGCTACGCATGCTGGTTCCTCCTCTGAAGCCAGCATAGCCGTCTCGCGAGGCTCATCCGGAACGCGGCTGACGCGTTCGACGCGGTAGAGTCTCGCCAAGCGCGCTCGGGAGTAGCAGGAAGTCCGGAGGTCGTGGTGAAGCTCAAGAAGCTGCTCGACATCCCAGCCTCGGAGATCACGCCGGAAGAGGTCTACCTGAACCGGCGGCAGTTCCTCCGTGGCGCCGCGGCCGCCTTCGGCGGCGCGCTGCTCTCGGGCACGTTCGCGCAGCCGGTCGAGGACGAGCTGCGCGGCCTCGGCAGCACCGACGAGTCGCTGACCAGCTACGAGGCCATCACCACCTACAACAACTTCTACGAGTTCGGCTACGACAAGTCGGACCCGGCCCGCAACTCGGGAGCCTTCCAGCCGCGTCCGTGGACCGTCACGATCGACGGCCACGCCAACCGGACCGGTGAGTACGACCTCGACGAGCTGCTGGAGAACTTCGACATCACCGAGCGCGTCTACCGGATGCGCTGCGTCGAGGCCTGGTCGATGGTGATCCCGTGGAACGGCTTCATGCTGCGCGACCTGATCGACTTCGCCGAGCCGACCGAAAGCGCGCGCTACGTCGCCTTCGAGACGGTGTTCCGTCCCGAGGAGATGCCGGGTCAGCGCCGCCCGCTGCTCGACTGGCCGTACGTCGAGGGTCTGCGCATGGACGAGGCGCTGAGCCCGCTGACCCTGCTGGCGACTGGGCTCTACGGGCGAGAGCTCGTCAACGCCAACGGCGCCCCGCTGCGGCTGGTGGTGCCGTGGAAGTACGGCTTCAAGGGCATCAAGTCGATAGTGAGGATCTCGTTCGTCGAGGACGAGCCGCCCACCACCTGGAACATCATGGCGCCTCAGGAGTACGGCTTCTACGCCAACGTCAACCCGGACGTGAACCACCCTCGTTGGAGCCAGGCGAGCGAGCGACGCATCGGCGAGTTCCGCCGCCGGCCGACGCTGCCGTTCAACGGCTATGGCGAGCTGGTCGCCGACCTGTACGCCGGCATGGATCTTCGCGTCAACTACTGATGTCGCAGCGCGCCTGGCGCCGCGCGAGCCACCTGGCGCTGTGGGCGCTCAGCCTCTACCCTGCCGTGCGCCTCGCCTACGACGCGTTCACCGGCGGCTTGAGCGTCAACCCGATCGAGGACATCACCGACCGCACCGGCTGGTGGGCGCTGTTCGCCCTGGCCGCGACGCTGGCGATAACGCCGTTGCGGCGGCTGACGCGTTGGCACTGGCTGGTGCGTTACCGGCGGCAGCTCGGCCTGACCTCGTTCATCTACGCCACGCTGCACCTCGCCACCTACGCGGTCCTGGACCTCGGGTTCGACCTCAGCCACCTGCGCGGGGACCTGCTCGAGAGGCCGTTCATGACGGTCGGCTTCCTAGCCTGGACGATCCTGCTGGCGCTGGCCTTCACGTCGACGCGGGGCGCCATCCGGGCTATGGGCCCGCGCTGGCAGAAGCTGCACCGCTTCGGGTACCTCGCTGCCGGGTTGGCCGTGCTGCACTTCTTCTGGTCGCAGAAGGCCGACAAGGTCGAGCCGCTGGTCTTCGCGGGAGTGTTCGCGCTGCTCCTCGGCGCGCGCGTGGTCTACGCGGTGCTCAGGCGCCGGCGGAGCGCGGCCAGAGCGGCCATCGAAGTGTCGGAGGCATCAGGGTAGGTCGGCCAGAGCGCTGCCGCCCTCGCCGTACAGCGCCCGGTACACGGCCAGGTTCTCGCCGACCCGCTGGAGGTACTCGCGGGTCTCGCTCCTGTCGATCTCGCGGTAGAACTCGTCCTTTACCTGCCGCACGTGGTCGGCCTCGAACAGGCGCCTGATGTAGCCCTGACCGCCGTTGTACGAGGCGATGACGAGCTCGAGGTCGCCGGAGAAGTAGCGCGTGAGCCAGGCGAGGTAGTGCGTCCCGTAGGCGATGTTGGCCTCGGGGTCGAACGGCTCGCGCGGAGCCTCGCGCATCAGCTCGGCGATCCAGTTCCAGGTCGACGGGATGACCTGCATCAGTCCCTGCGCGTTGGCGACCGAGATGGCGTCAGGGAAGAACGCCGACTCCTGCCGCATGACCGCCCACACCAGCGCCGGCTCGACGCCCTCGACGGCGGAGGCGGCGAGCACCTCGCGCGGGAACGCAGCGGGGTAGGCGCCGTACCACGCGCGGATGTCGCTCACGCCCGCCGCGAGCAGCTCGCGGGCGGCGCGCGAGCTCTGCCGGTACTCGCCCATCCCTTGCAGCATCTCGATCAGAGCGAGGATCTCGGCCGGGCCGCCGGCTCCGCGTTCAGCCGCGGTCAGAGCCAGCAGCAGCTCGCCGACGGCGGCCTCGTGCTCGTTGATCACGTAGAGCGCCGTGGCCACGTCGAGTGCGACGGCGGTAGCGGGGTGCAGCTCGTCGTCACCGGCGGCGGGCGCCGAGGCCGGGTCCGGCACGGCCACGCCGCGGCCCAGCAGCAGGCCGAAGAAGTTGCCGGGACGCAGCAGCTCCGTGGCTTCGGTGACGACCTCGTCTCGACCCAGGCGGCGGCCGAGGACGATGGCGCGGTAGGCGGCGTCGTCGGCGTAGACGCTGGTGCCTCTGGCGAGGCGAAGGTAGATGGGCAGCGAGGCGGTGAACCGGTCGCGCGCCTCGAGTATCCCCGTGGCGAGCCACAGCAGGTCGGCCCGGCCCGTCAGACCGAGCAGCTCCACCGCGGCGTCGATGTTGCCGGCGCGGTTCTCGATCAGTGCCAGGCCGTGATAACCGTTCTCGCCGAGGGCCGTGAAGGCCGCACGGGCATCGCTGTCGCGGCCGAGAGAGTAGAAGCTCCACGCCCGTCCGACGGCCGCGTCGAGGCTGTCGGGCACCTCGACGAGCCAACGCTCGAAGGCGTCCAGCGCCTCGGTGTGGCGGCCGAGAGCCCTCAACGAAGGCCCCTCGATCGATGGCGCCGTGTTGCCGGCCAGCGCCTCGATGGCGCGGGCGTGCAGGCCGGCGTTCTGGTAGGCGGCGGCGAGCCGGTACGGGTCGACCTGCAACCTGGCGACGGCAGCCACGGCCTCCTGCAGCGGCAGCGCCAAGAGGTACGCCTGGTAGGCGTCCTCCGGCCGGCCGGCGGCCTCGGCCAGTCCCGCGCGCTGCAGTTGGAGGCGCCGCAGCTCGGCGCGCGACAGGGGGTCTTCGATGCGCAGGGAGAGGGCGCGCGTCAACGCCAGGTAGCGCGTCTCGGGGTCTAGCCACTCCCACCGAGCCAGCTCGGCGGCCGCGAGGTAGGCGCGGTAGCTGTCGTCCTGATAGGAGATCTCGACGAGAGCAGTGGCTTCCTCGGCGTTGATCGCCTGGCGCAGCTGCCCGTAGCCCGCCAGCAGCTCGGTGTCGTAAGGATCGAAGGTCGCGGCCCACGCCGCTGCGACGAGGACCGAGGCGAGCAGTGCAGCGGCGCGAAGCGTCATCGACCGAGTTTACGAGAGCGCGACGGCGCCAAAGTGAAAGGTCCTACCTCGGACCAGAACGCCGCCGCGCGTGTCTCGGATGTGCTCCAGTTGGCCTTTGGGAGCGTGTCCGTTGGAGTATCATCGCGCCATAGAAGCAGGGGGAAATCGGCTTGTCTCGCAGCCGCGGGGCAAGCCGGTTCCTACCTAGAACCGCCGAACCGACTACGTTCAGCAGGAGGATCATCATGGTGCTGAGAGTGCGTGTCACCCAGCAGGGCTACGAGCGCCTGCTGCACACACTGGAGCAGGAGCGCGTCCGCCTCGATGAGGCGACCCGCATCCTGCAGGAGCTTACCGGATCGTCGGACGACTACGACGACTCCGGCCTCGAGGACGCCAAGACCGAGAAGGCCCGGATCGAGCAGCGCATCGACGACCTCGAGGCCCAGCTCGACCGAGCCGAGGTCATCGCCGAGCACGACCTCGACGTCGTCGACCTCGGCGCCGTGGTGAAGCTCCGCGACGTCAAGGCCAAGGACTCGTTCGAGGTCCAGGTCGTCTCGCCAGTCGAAGCCGGCGTGCTCGAGGGGGACGTGCCCAAGGTCTCCGACGAGTCGCCGCTCGGCAAGGCGCTGATGGGCCGGCGTCCCGGCGACAACGTCAAGGTGACGATCAACGACAAGAGCTCCGAGTACCAGATCGAGAGCATCGCCTGAGCTAGGCCGGTGGTCGTGGAAGGCGGCGCCGATCCGGTGCGGATGGCGTGGTCGTAGGCGGCTGCTGAGGGTGTCGTTGGTTGCGTCGAGATCACTCGGAGGTGAGCATGAGCGCCTTGTGGTTCGCCGACGACGGCGAAGGGGAGCCGCTGCTGGTATTGCATCCTGGCGGCACCGATGCTCGCTCACTCGGCCCCCTGCTCGGCGAGCTGGCCGAGGGTTACCGCGTCATCACGCCTGAGCAGCGCGGCCACGGGCGCACCCCGGACCGTGACGGCGAGTGGCACTTCTCCGACATGGCCGCGGACACCGCCGGGCTGCTAGACGAACTGGGAGTGTCGCAAGCCCATGCGGTTGGGTGGAGCGACGGAGCGATCGTCGGTCTCCACCTCGCCCTCGCGCGCGCTGACCTGGTCGCCAGCCTCGTCTTCGGCGGCGCGCCCTTCCAGGTCGAGGGATGGCGTCAGGGCGTGCTGGGTGGTGAGCCGCCGGCCTTCATGGCCGACGCGTACGCCGAGCTCTCACCCGATGGCGCAGCCCATTGGCCGGTCGTGGTCGGCAAGTCGATCCGCATGCACGAGACCGAGCCCGCGGTCACGGAAGATGAGCTGCGCACGTTGTCGATGCCGGTCCTCATCGTGCTGGGCGACGACGACGAGGTGCGCTTCGACCACGCCGTGCGAATGTACGAGGCGCTTCCCGATGGCGAGCTCGCGATCCTCCCGCGAGCCACCCACGGCCTCATCGTGGAGAAGCCCGCTCTGCTCGCCCGCCTGATCCGCAATTTCCAGGCCTCCGACAAGAGCAACGGGGTCGCCCCTATCCGACGCTCCTCCGGGGTGTAGGGGAGGAGGGCGTCACGGCTCTCGTGCCGTCCGCTCCGTTATCCTTGTGCGTCGATGACCCAGAAGTCGCTCAACGAACAGAGGCTTCAGCGCCTTAAGAACCTCGAAGCCCTGCAAGAGAGCGGCTTCGAACCCTACCCTTACGAGCACGCCGCCACCCACACGGCGGCCGCGCTTCACGCTGCCCACCCGTCGCCGGAGGCGGGCGAGCGTGTGTCAGACGAGTCTGTCACTGTAGCCGGCCGCGTGATGCTGCTGCGGAGCCTGGGCAAGCTCAGCTTCGCGACGCTGCAAGACGCCAGCGGCCGCATCCAGGCCTCGTTCGAGCGCGACAAGCTGGCGAGCTACGCGGCGCTCAAGAAGGTCGACCTCGGCGACTGGCTCGAGGTCACCGGGCCGCTCTACGCCACCAAGACCGGCGAGCTCACCGTCGACACCACCGGCTTCCGGCCGCTGGTCAAGTCCCTGCGACCGCTGCCCGACAAGCATCACGGCCTCGTCGACAAGGAGGCGCGCTACCGGCAGCGCTACCTCGACCTGATCATCAACCCGGAGGTCAAGCGCGCCTTCGAGCTGCGTGCCGCCGCCATCGCGTACATCCGCCGCAACCTCGACGCGCTCGGCTTCGTCGAGGTCGAGACGCCGGTGCTGCAGGCGGTGCCCGGCGGCGCCGACGCGCGGCCGTTCGTCACGCACCACAACGCGCTGGATCACGACTTCC
>CAYYOK010000071.1:0-17168 GCA_964473205.1 uncultured bacterium
TCCTCAACCGCCTCGTCACCGACTTCCTGCCGGGCAAGAAGTTCGTGCGCGCGCTGGTCGTGGCGCCCACGCGCGAGCTCGCCGAGCAGATCAACGACGAGTTCAAGCGCCTCGGTGCCGGCACCGGCGTCAAGAGCGCGACCGTCTACGGCGGCGTCGGCTTCCAGCCGCAGATCGACGCGCTGCGCGGCAGGGTCGACGTCGTCGTCGCCTGCCCCGGTCGCCTCATCGACCTGATGCAGCGCGGTCACGCCGACCTGAGCCGCGTCGAGGTGCTGGTGCTCGACGAGGCCGACCACATGTTCGACATGGGCTTCCTGCCGTCGGTCAGGCAGATCGTGGCGAAGGTCCCGGCCGACTCGCAGCGCCTGCTGTTCTCCGCGACCATGCCGGCCGAGGTCAGGCACCTCGCCGACGCGCTGCTCACCGACCCGCTGCAGGTCGAGATCGGCCACTCGGCCCCGGCCGAGACGATCGAGCACGCGCTGATCCCCGTCGAGGAGGAGCGCAAGACCGAGCTCCTGCTGCATCTGCTGCGCTCGGACGACCACCGCTCGACGCTGGTGTTCACCCGCACCAAGCACCGCGCCAAACGGCTGGCCGCCACGCTCGACAAGCAGAACGTCTTCGCGGCCGAGATCCAGGGCAACCTGTCGCAGCGCCGCCGCCAGGAGGCCCTCGACGGCTTCAAGGACGGCACCTACCACGTGCTGGTCGCGACCGACATCGCCGCCCGCGGCATCGACGTCGCGCGGGTCTCGCACGTGATCAACTACGACTTCCCCGACACGCCCGAGGCCTACACGCACCGCATCGGCCGCACCGGCCGCGCCACGCGCACCGGTCAGGCGCTGACCTTCGTCACGCAGCACGACTTCGCCAACGTGCGTGCGCTGGAGCGGATCCTCGCCATGCGCATCCCGCGCCGCGAGGTTGAAGGCTTCGGCGGTCAGACGGTTCTCGGCCTGCGCGACCTGAAGCCCGGTGGCGACAGCCGCTTCGTGCGCGCCAGCGGCGGACGCGGCCAGCAGCGCGGCGGCGCTCCTCGCGGGCAAGCCCGCGCCGGCTCGGGACGCGGTCAGGAGCGCGCCGCTTCTGGACGCGGCGACGGTGGACGCGGCGACGGTGGACGCAGCGATCACAGCGATGGTGCCAACCGGAGCGAGCAGAGCGTCCGCCCCAGCCAGCCGCCGGGCGACAGCGGCGCCAGCGGTCTACGTCGCCGTCGGCGGCGGCGCGGACCGCGGCGTCATCCCGGCCAGTCTCAGGGGGCTTAGGCGCGCCAAGGCGGCGAGCGGACCGGACATCCACTTCCAGGACCCCCTGCGCTAGGCACCTGCCTACCGTAGGGGTACTGCGAAGCGACTACCCCCTCCTCCCCCTTCGAGCCCCTACTCGCCTAGGCCAAAGGTCTCTCGAGAACGCGCGTCCCACGCAAGGGCCATGAAGCTAGGCGAGAGCCTAGACACAAACGGCCTCCCCCGCTGGCGAAACACCGCCGGGCCGACCATGCTGAGGCGTGACGCCTCAGCTCGCGACCGCCCCGGCTCCGAGCCGCTACCAGCAGCAGGTGCTCGACTTCGTCGGCGGAGCGCGGGGTCACGGCGTCGTCAAGGCGACGGCCGGCAGCGGCAAGACCTCGACCTTGGTGCTGGTCGCGCGCCAGCTCGAGCCCGGGCTGATCGAGAGCGGGGAGCGCGCGTGCTTCCTCGCCTTCAACCGGGCGACGGCAGCCGAGCTGCGCGCCAGGTTGCCAGCGAGCGTCGACGCCACGACGCTCCACGCACTGGGTCGGCGGATGCTCGTGAACGCGCGCCCAGGAGGAGCGTCGGGCACGCTCGATCCGGGCAAGTACCGGCGCCTGGCGCAGGTCGTGTCGGCCGAGCGCGGCCTGCCCGCCAGCGCGGCGGTGAGCGGCTACCTCGCGCGGCTCGCTCACTTCGCCAGGCTCGAGCTGACGCCTGCCGCCGACCTCCCCGCTCTGGAGACGGTCGCCGGCCGTTACCGTCTCGAGCCTCCCGTCGCCAGCGCCGACCTCGGCGCGGTGCTCGGCTGCGTCGAGGAGCTGCTCTCCCGCGGTGCGCGGGAGGCACCGGAGGGCCGGTTCGACTTCACGGACATGGTGTTCGCGCCGCTGAGCCTGTCGCTGCCGCCGCCGCGCTTCGCGTTCGTGTGCGTCGACGAGGCTCAGGACCTCAGCGCGCTGGCGCTGGCGTTCGTGATGCGCCTGCTGGAGAGCGGCGCGAGGGCGCTGTTCGTCGGGGACCCGCGCCAGGCGATCTACGCCTTCGCCGGCGCCGACTCGCGAGCCATGGCGAGGATCTCGGAGCGCAGCGGCGCCGCCGAGCTGCCGCTCAGCGTCAGCTACCGCTGCCCGGTGCGGCACGTCGCACTCGCACGGCGCTACGCGCCGGAGATGGAGCCGCGCCCAGCAGCGCCGCTGGGAAGCGTCAGGCTCCTGGCCGCCGCACGCCTCGTTCAGGAGGTCGGGGCGGGAGACCTGCTGATAGCCCGCACCAACCAGGACCTGGTCGGCCTCGCGCTGCGGCTGGCCGCCCGCGGCCTGGCGACGCGCGTGCTCGGCACCGACCTGGCGTCGCGCGCCGCCGACCTGGCGCAACGCCTGTTCGGCGGCGAGGAGCCCGACTACTCCGACGCGGCGCGGCGCATCGCGCTCTCCGCCGCCTCCGAGATCGCTTGCCTCGAGCATGAGCTCATCTGCGACCTGCGCCTTCCGGCTGCGCTGCAGGACTCGGCCGAACGGCACGCAGCCCTCGAGCTGGCGGTGAGGCGAGACCCCGACGCGGTACTGGCGACGCTCGACCACCTGTTCGGCGGCGCCGAAGGGCAGGCGCCGCCGGTCGTGCTCAGCAGCATCCACCGCGCCAAGGGACGCGAGGCGGAGCGCGTGTACCTGCTCGACGTCGACCTACTGGCCGCGGCCTCGACCCGGGCTGCGCAAGAGGACGAGTCGGAGGCGAACGTGCTGTTCGTGGCCCTGACCCGGGCGAAGCGCGAGCTCGTGCTCGTCGAGAGCGAGCCTGGTGCGGTCGTGAGACGGCTCCGACGCGCCCAGGAAGACGCGCCCCGTTCCGACCTCGTTAGGCACTGGGACGACGTCCTGCGCTTCGCGACGCGCATGAGCGGGGCCGCGCGCGACGGTCCGCGAGGGGAGGCCAGACGTATCATCCGTGCATGGCAGCGCACGCTGAGTACAAGGCTCCGGGGGGCAAGCTCGTAGTCGTCGACGTCGAGGTCGCTGACGGCCGCATCCAACGGGTGGAGGTCAGCGGGGACTTCTTCCTGGAACCGCCCGAGGCGCTCGAGGACATCGTCGCCGCGCTCGAAGGGCAGAGCGCCGACACCGACGTCGCCGAGCTGTCCGAGGCCATCCATGAGCGCCTGCGCGACGGCGTCGAGTTCATCGGGTTCTCGCCCGAGGCGGTGGCCGTCGCGGTCTGCAGGGCGCTCGAGCGCGACACCCCCAGGGAGCGGCTGTGAGCGCGGAGTTCGAACAGCGCTGGCGCGACCACGACTGGCGCCTGATCCTCGACACCCCCCGCCAGCCCGTCGAGCAGATGGCTCTCGACGAGGCGCTCACCCTGGCCGTGGCCGAAGGCCGGCGTGCGCCGACCCTGCGCATCTGGGAGTGGGCGGCCAACGCGGTCGTCCTCGGACGCTTCCAGTCGGTTCGCAACGAGGTCGATCCAGAAGGCGCGCAGCGTCACGGCATGAACGTCGTGCGCAGGATCACGGGGGGCGGCGCGATGTTCATCGAGCCCGGCAACGCCGTCACCTACTCGCTGTACGCGCCCGAGTCGCTGGTGAAGGGGATGTCGTTCATCGACTCGTACGCGTTCCTGGACGCCTGGGTCATCAGAGGCCTCAGGAGCTTGGGCGTCGAGGCCGAGTACAAGCCGATCAACGACATCAGCTCGGCGGCCGGGAAGATAGGCGGCGCCGCTCAGACGCGCCGCTCCGGCGCCGTGCTGCACCACGTGACGATGGCCTACGACATGGAACCGGGCAAGATGCTCGAGGTCCTGCGCATAGGCCGCGAGAAGCTCTCCGACAAGGGCAGCGTCAGCGCCGACAAGCGCGTGACGCCCCTGCGCCAGCAGACCCAGATGCCTCGCACGGACGTGATCGCGGCGCTGGCCGGCACCTTCGCGGAGGCTTACGGAGCGACGAGCGACACCGTCACCGCCGCCGAGGCGGCCGAGGCGGAAAGGCTCGTGCGCGAGAAGTTCGCGACCGACGAGTGGTTGTACGCGTTGCCCTGAGGCACCGCGGCCGCATGCGGCCTTGTTGACAACGCTTGTTGCAGGGCTGTATCTTCGCACAACAGAACGTGTAAGTTCCGGGATCGACCGCCGAACGTTGGACTGTCGCAGGACGTAGGCCCGTAAGGGTCGAACTGCCGGAGATGTGGGCCGTTAGTCGGCTCTAGGCCGTGCCAACGAGGCAGGAGGAGGTAAGTGATGCGTCGGATGATCAGGTGGTTGACACTCCTACTGGTGGCGGCCGGCGTGGCCAGCGCTCAGGCGCAGCCGCTCTCCTTCGTGCTCGACACGACCGAGAACCGCGCTGCCGAGATCCAGGCGATCGCGGCACAGCTTCAGGAGATCGGCATCGACGCACAGGTGCGCGTCTGGCAGTCAGCGGTGCTGGTCGAGGAGATGGTGGCCGGCAACCGCGCCGCCTCGACCGCCGACTGGGGCAGCGCCTACTTCGACCCCTTCGACCTCGCCATACCCAAGCTAAGGACCTCCGACCGCGGCAACCGCTCGTTCTACTCCAACGCGGTCGTCGACGCCGCGTTCGCCACGGCTTCGACCACGATCGACAACGACGCCAGGCGTGAGGCCTACTTCACCGCGCAACGCCAGATCTTCGAGGACGCGCCCTGGGTCTTCGCCTACGTGCTGCAGAACATCGAGGCGGCGAGCACCGCGGTGCGCGGCTGGGCTCCGGCCGCGGACAACAGCGAGAGCATGCACAACGTCTCGGTGGACGGCTCGGACAGCCTGGTCGTCGGGATGAGGACCAACGCCATCCTCACCCTCGACCCGGCGATGTTCCGCGACCGCGAGACCGAGGCCGTGCTGCGCAACATCTTCGACTCCCTGGTCAACCGCACCCTCGAGGGCGAGGTCGTGCCGAACGTCGCCAGCTCCTGGCGCGTGGTCGACGACACCACCTTCGAGTTCGACCTCGTCGAGGGCATCACCTTCTCGAACGGCGAGCCGCTCACCTCCGACGACGTGGTCTTCACCTTCCAGCGCATCATCACCGAGGGCGGCATCGACGGCCAGTCCAGCCCGCGCGCCGGCCTGCTCGGCCCGCTCAACCGCGTCGAGGCCGTCGACGATCACACGGTCCGCTTCCACTACAACGCGACGTTCCCGCAAGAGCTGCTGATGCAGGCTCTGGTGCACTTCCAGATCGTGCCGCACGACTACGTCACCGAGGTCGGCGTCGCGGCGTTCACCTCCCAGCCCATCGGCAGCGGGCCGTTCACCTTCGCCGGCGGCACCCTCGACGGGCAGGTCACGCTGCGCCGCAACGGCAGCTACTGGGCGGGCACGCCGGCCCTGGAGACCGTCGTGTTCCGCATGATGCCCGAGCCCTCGACCCGCGTCGCGGCGCTGCTCTCGGGCGAGGTGCAGATCATCCAGGCCGTCCCGCCGGACCTCGTCGACCGCATCGCCAACGTCCCCGGCGTGGCCGTGCACACGGCTCCTGGCACGCGCGCCTACGCGATCGAGCTCAACAACGCCTCCCCGCCCTTCGATGACGTGCGCGTGCGTCAGGCCCTCAACTACGCCATCGATTGGGACAGCATCCTCACCAACATCTACCAGGGCTACGCCGAGCGCCTCGCGACGGCCTTCCTGCCCAGCGGCTTCGGGTTCGACGCCGACCTCGAGCCGTACCCCTTTGACCCCGACCGCGCCCGCGAGCTGCTGCGCGAGGCCGGCTACGACGTTCGCTAGCATGGTGCTGTCCTAGCGCCTAGGCGCGTTCGATCGACTCCCTAGGCTGCAACGGAGAGTTCCTTGCGCATCGCCAAGCTGCTCGAACGCCTACTGTCCGCCATCCCGGTCGCGATCGGGGTGGCGGTGGTGGCGTTCTTGTTCCTGCGCTTCCTGCCGGGCGACCCGGTCGAGATCATGCTCGGCGACACCCAGGTCTCGCAGGCGCAGATCGACAGTCTGCGCCAGCAGATGAACCTCGATCGCTCGGTGCCGGAGCAGCTAGGGCTCTTCCTTCTCGGCGTCGCACGCGGCGACCTCGGCGTCAGCTTCGTGCAGGGCGCCCCTGTCGCGGCGCTGATCGCCAGGACGCTGCCCGCCACGATCGAGCTCACCGTCGTGACCATCCTCCTTGCGCTCCTCATCGCTCTGCCGGTGGGCATCGTGTGCGCCATCAAGGCGGGCTCGTGGCTCGACCGCACCGTGCTCTCCGGCGCGCTGCTGGGCGTCAGCATGCCGACGTTCTGGTTCGGGCTGCTGCTGATGCTGCTGCTCTCGGTGGAGCTGCGCCTGCTGCCCACCTCCGGCCGCATCACCGCCACCATCCTGGTGGAGCAGCGCACCGGCTTCATGTTGATCGACACCCTGCTGGCCTGGAACCTGAGCGCCTTCTGGAGCGCTCTCAAGCACCTGTTCCTGCCGGCGCTGACGCTCGGCGTCGTCTTCGCCGCGGTGCTGGCCCGCGTGGTGCGCGCCTCGATGATCGAGGTCCTCAGCCGCGAGTACGTCACCACCGCCAGGGCCAAGGGGCTGCGCGAGGGCGTGGTGGTGCTCAAGCACGCCCTGCGCAACGCGCTGATCCCGGCGCTCACCGTGACGGGGCTGCAGATCGGCGAGCTGCTGGGCGGGAACATGATCGTCGAGACGATCTTCGCCTGGCCTGGTGTCGGGCGCCTGGTGGTCAACTCGATCTTCGCGCGCGACTACGTGGTGGTGCAGGCGGCCGTGATGCTGTACGCCTTCACCTACGTGGCGGTCAACCTGGTGGTGGACGCGCTCTACACCCTTCTCAACCCGCGCATAGCGCTGTAGGCGAGCGTGGCCGCCGCCCTCTCCCCCACCGCTCCGGCCGCGCCCCGGCTGGCGCCGCTGCGCTTCCTCAGGCGCCTGACGCGCACGCCGCTCGGCGCCATCAGCCTCGGGGTCGTGCTGCTCTACGTGCTGGTGGCGATCTTCGCGCCCCTCCTGGCCCCCTACTCGCCCGAGACGACAGCGCTCGGCGCACGCCTTCGCCCTCCGTCGAGCGAGCATTGGCTCGGCACCGACGCCCTCGGCCGCGACATCTTCAGCCGGGTGCTCTACGGCGCCAGGGTCAGCCTGCTGGTGGGCTTCCTCACCGTGCTGATCACCGCCACCTTCGGCACGTTGGTCGGTGCTCTCGGCGGGTACTACCGCGGGGCGTTCGACGCGGTCAGCGGCCGCTTGACCGAGCTGCTGCTCGCCTTCCCCTACCTGATCTTCGCCATCGGCATGATGGCCTTCCTGGGCCCCGGCTTCGCCAACCTGGTATGGGCGCTCTCCCTGAAGGGCTGGGTCGAGTTCTACCGTCTCGCACGGGGACAGACCCTCGATCAGGCGGAGAGGGAGTACGTCGAGGCGTCGCGCGCGATCGGCCAGCGCAGCCTGCGCACGCTGTTGCGCGAGGTGCTGCCCAACGTGCTGCCCTCGGTGCTGGTGCTAGGCACCCTGCGCGTCGGCTACTTCATGGTGCTGGAAGCCTCGCTGAGCTTCCTCGGCGTCGGCATCCCACCCAACATCCCGGCCTGGGGCTCGATGATCGCCGAGGGCCGCAACGTCCTGTTCATCGCCTGGTGGGTCAGCACCACGCCAGGCATCGCGCTGCTGATCTTGGTGCTGGCCATCAACCTGCTGGGCGAGAGGCTGCAGGAGATCTTCGATCCCAAGCGCAAGGACCGCCGGTGACGACGCGCCCGCGCATCGGCATCACCGTGCACAGCGCCACGGTCGTCGCTCGCGAAGGGAACGAGGAGGTCCGCTTCGAGGTCGCGGCTCGTTACGCCCAAGCCGTTACCAAGGCCGGGGGCGTGCCGCTGCTGCTGCCGACCCACCCCGACGCGGCCATCGACCCAGACGGACTTCTCGCCGTCTGCGACGGTCTGCTGCTCAGCGGTGGCGGCAGCCTCAGCGCTAAGTACTTCGTCGACAACCCGAACCCCAGCCTTCGCGCGACCAATCCACCGCGCTACGACGTCGAGGTCGCCATGGTCAGGGCGGCCGCCGCGGCCGGGATGCCGCTGATGGGCATCTGCCGCGGCCACCAGACGATCGCCGAGGCGCTCGGCGGCACCCTGCTCAACGACCTGCGCCAGCATGCCGGCGCCAACGAGCACTACCAGGAGGCACCAGCGTACGAGCCGACCCACGCGCTGAGGACAGAGCCTGGCTCGCTGCTGGGGCGCTCGCTGCCCGCCGGCGCTGCTGTGAACAGCTTCCACCGGCAGGTGGTCAGCGCCGCCCCGCCCGGCTGGGCCGCCACGGCCTGGTCGCCCGAGGGTCTGATCGAAGCGATGGAAGCCGAGGCGGGCTTCGGCCTGGGTTGCCAGTTCCACCCGGAGTGGCTCGGGGCCGAGGACCCAGGCTTCGACCGGCTGTTCGACGAGTTCGTGACGGCGGCGCGCGCGTTCCGCTTCGGGGAGCGCTGAGACGACGGCGGCGGCTGCCCCGGGTCCGGTCCTCGGCCTCTGGCCGCTCGCGCTCAGTCGCGGTTGAAGTGCTGCCAGGACCGCTCGGCGGCCGCCAGTCGCTGGTCGGCGCCCGGCAGCGCGGCCTCGATCAGCGTCAGCAGCGCGTGGCTCACGCTCACCAGAGCGGTGTACGAGTCCAGCACGCCGGTCGAGCCGACGTGGGCGCGCAGCACCCTGGCTGCCTCCGGCACGTTGTTGCCCGGGCTGGCGTCGGTCAGCACGGTGACCGGCACGTCGGCGGCGGCCAGGTACTTGAGGGTGCGCTGCACCTCGGGCGAGTGGCGCCTCAGCGATACGACCAAGACGTAGTCCTCCGCTCCGAGGTCGAAGAGCTGATCGACGCTCGAGCCGCCCGGGGCCGGTGCGGCGTCGACGCGCTCGCGCATCGTGCGCAGCACCAGGCTGATGTGCAAGGCGATCGGGTACGAGAAACGGCGACCGAAGAGCACCACGCGCCGCGCCGAGGCGATCCCCCTGGCCGTCGCTTCGAGGGCCTCCAGGTCGAGATGGCGGTAGGAGCGCTGCAGGTTGTGCAGCTCGCGTTGGTAGACCGCCTGAACGGCGCCGGTGCCCTGCTCGCCGGCCTCGGTCAGCACCAGATCGTTCGATGCGGAGAGGGCGCGCACGTACGCCTCGCGCACGCTCTCCTGGAGCTCCGGGTAGCCGGCGAAGCCGACGTGCTGCGCGAAGCGCACCACCGTGGAGCGATGCACGCCGAGCTGGTCGGCGAGCTCGCTGCTCGACAGGTAACCCCAGCTCTCGAGATGCTCGATCAGGTGCGCGGCCAGCCTGCGCTCTTGCGGGGTCAACGAGTCGGCGGTCCGGTCGAGTATCCCGAGGAGGTCGTCAGACGCTGCGATCGATCTGCCAGCCGAGCGGCCCATGCCGCCTAGCCTACGGGAATCTGCACGTCCAGGAGCGGAGCGTACTGCTGCGCTCCGAAGATGTCCGAGTCCCCCGGGCTACCGCTGGGACGCTTGCGCAAGATCGTGAACTTGATGGCGAAGGCGGGATCGTAGGCGACGAAGTCGGTGATGCGAGCCTCGTCGATGCCGTACAGCGCCGCTACCGAAGCCCGGCTGAGCGCGCCGCTGTCCCTCACCAGGCGGTAGTTCTCCTCGCCCTGGAAGATGACGTCGAAGGTGATCTTGTCGACGCCGGCGTTCTTGCTGCGCACGGTCTTGGCGAGGTCGGCGAGGCGCCGAACCGGCCGCGCGCCTGCTTCTTGCGACAAAGCGCTCATCGCTCCGCCGCCCCGACCTCGACCGCCGGCTGCTCTGCGGTCGAACCGGACACCGTGACGGTGTCGAGCGTGAACAGCTCGAGAGGATCGTCGACCCTGACCGTGTGGTTGAGGGTCCAGCGGTAGGCCGGGCTGACCCTGACGACCTCGTCGAGCGGGAAGGCGACCCCGCCGGCCGTCCCCTTCACGTCGGGCAGCCGAGCGTAGAACATCTGACGCGTGCCGGTCAGCGCCACCTCCTCGGCCATCTCGCGAGTGGGAGCCACGCCGAAGACCATGATGCCGAGCTCGTGAGCCGGCTTGTGCCTGAGCGGCTCGAGCTCGCCCATGACGCCGTCGCGGCCGTACACCTGGTAGTGGAGCTCGTAGCCGCCTTCCGCCTCCTCGCCGAAGCGCTCGGCCACGGCACGGCGCGCCCAGGCGATGACCTCGTCGATACGCTCGATGGTGTATGGATCCCTGACACCAGCGAACCCCATGTAGCGCTCCCCCACCTTGCCGGCGCCCTCGAGCTTGACCCTCACCTCGGAGGCAGGCTCGAAGCGCGGCCCGGTGACGCGGGTGGTGCGCTCGTCGAACTGCTCGTAGCGGCACTCGCGCATGTCGAGCATGCCCCCCGCGACGTACTCGAAGTACGGGTTGGAGCGCTCGTACATCGCGTGGCCAGCGACAGAAGCGACGGTGCAGCGCTGCCCTGGGTGCATCGGCGTGACCTTGACGTCCTGGTGGCTGATCTCGCCGATCACGCTCTCCTTGCCCGCGTAAGGCTCGGCGTTGAAGGAGGCGCACTCGAGCACCTTGCCTAGGTAGTAGGCGAGGGACTCGGGGTAGCCGGCACGGATGGCTGGCGCCGCGAAGATCACGGCGTCCGAGCTGCGGCCACCGATGATCACCTCGGCGCCGCGCTCGAGCAGCTCGATGTAGGGGTGCACCCCGGCCACCGCCACGACCCGCTCGGTGGCGGCGAGCTCGGCCTCGCTCAGGTCGGCGCGGCCATCGAGGCCGGCCACGTCGTCGCCGCGTCGCATCTTGGCGAGCAACAGGTCCTTGGGCACCTCGGAGTAGAAGTAGCCGAGCTTGAACGGCTTCAGGCGGTGCTGCGCGGCGATCTCGCGGATCAGGCGCACGTAGAGGTCCACCCTGCTGTTGCTGCCGGTATCGCCGGCCGAGCCGATCAACATCGGCACACCCAGGCTGCGAGCGGCGAGTAGCATCTTCTCGAGGTCGTGGCGCTGCCACTCGAGGGGCGCGGTCGACGTGTCGGAGCCCAGCGGCCCTGGACCGATGTCGTCCGAGCCGGAGTCCGCGAGGATGAAGTCGGGTCTGGTGGCGACGCCCGTCTCGAAGCTCTCCACCTTGAGCGGGGCGAAGCCGAGGTGGCCGTTGGGACAGAGGAACCTGAGGGTGGCTCCGCGCTCGGGGACCGTCATGATCGCTTAGGCATCTCCAGGCCCTCCACAGGCTCTTCCCGGCCGACTAGGCGCCCTCGGGCGTCAACCCCGAGATACGTCTGTTGCATAACACTCCATACTACACCATTTGTTGCACGAACGATAACAGGGGAGCGCGACGGCGTCAAGGAGCCGTCGCGAGCGCCGTGTCGGCGTTCGGCCCGCGCTGCGCCGACCTCACTCGCACGGCCGGCCGCAGCCCCAGGTCGGGATGCGGCCCGATGCGCCATATAACATGCGACCAGGCCCCAAGCCATCTGGAGGTGCCATGTCGAACCGAGTCCTCGCACGATCACCGCGGCCGAGCGCGCGGTGGCTGATCCTGACCGTCTTCGCCGCCACGATCGCGGTCATCCTCCCGCACGCCTCCGCGCAAGAGGCCATCCCCGACAACACCGCCCGCATCCACTACCAGCGACCCGACGCCAGCTACGACGGCTGGGAGCTCCACGTCTGGGAGGACACGGTCGAGAGCGTCACCTGGTCGAGCGGCCTGGCCATCACCGGCTTCGACGGCTACGGCGCCTACTGGGACGTACGCCTGAGCGAGGGCGCGGGCAGGCTCGGCTTCATCGTCCACAAGGGCGACCTGAAGGACCCGGGGCCGGACATGTTCCTGCTCGTCGCTCAGCACGGCGTCGAGATCTGGCTGGTGTCGGGCTCGGACGTCATCCACACGGCGCCGCCGCTGGGGCCGCCGGACTCCGGCATGGCGCGCATCCACTACCTCAACCCACAGGGCGATTACGAGGGCTGGGTGCTGCACGTCTGGGAGGACACGTTGGAGAGCGTCACCTGGCAGGAGGGCCTGCCGGTGACCGGCTCCACGCCCGACGGCATCTACTGGGAGGTCCGCTTGACCGAGGACGCCGCGCGGGTAGGCTTCATCGTGCACCGCGGCGACGAGAAGGACCCAGGCCCCGACATGTTCTTGGACCTGGCCGAGCACGGACAGGAGATCTGGATGGTTTCAGGCAGCGCTCAGATCCACACCGCGCGCCCAGACCTCGCCAAGGTCGGCGACGGCGACCTGAGCAGCGCGAAGGCTCACTGGGTCGAGCCCGGCCTGATCTTATGGAACACCGGCACCGCGCTGGCCGGCGAGAGCTTCAGTCTCTACTCCGCTCCCGCTGCCGGCATGAGCCTGGCCGACGCGGCGGTGGACGGCTGGGAGGCCAGCTTCGAGCTGAGCGTCGACCCGGCTGGCGTTCCGGCTGAGTTAGCCGCGCGCTTCCCGCACCTCGCCGGCCACACGGCCCTGAGGCTGTCCGTCGACCAGCTGAACGTCGTCCCTGCGCTGCTGCGCACGCAGCTCGCCGTCGCCCGCGAGCTCGACGGGCAGGTGGTCGACGCCACCGGTCTGCAGCTCCCCGGCGTCATCGACGCGCTCTACGCCACCGACGCGCCACTAGGCGTCACCTGGCGAGACGGCACGCCCACGCTCTCGGTGTGGGCGCCGACCGCGCAGCGCGTCAGGCTGCAGCTCTACGCGGACTCGCACACCGACGCGTTCGAGCTGATCGAGATGGAGCGCGACCGCACGACGGGCGTCTGGTCCGTCACCGGCGAGCCGGGCTGGCGCGGCGCCTACTACCTCTACCAGGTCGAGGTCTACGCTCCGGCGGCCGGCGCCATCGTCCGCAACCTCGTCACCGACCCGTACTCGGTCAGCCTGAGCCTGAACTCGGGGCGCAGCCAGATCGTCGACCTCGCCGACCCGGCCCTGGCCCCGGCAGGCTGGGGCGAGCTGGTCAAGCCTCCCGTCGAGGACCCGGTCGACATCGTGATCTACGAGCTGCACGTCCGCGACTTCTCGGCAGCCGATGCCAGCGTCCCTACCGAGCTGGTCGGCACCTACCTGGCGTTCACCGTGCCCGACACCCACGGCGGCAACCACCTGCGCGCCCTGTCCGAGGCCGGCCTCACCCACCTGCACCTGTTGCCGACCTTCGACATCGCGACGATCGACGAGGACCCCAGCACCTGGGCCTCGGGCCGACCCGACGTCGAGCTGCCCTACGCCGGGCCCGACGCGCAGGCTTTCGTCGAGTCGATCCGCGACTCCGACGCGTTCAACTGGGGCTACGACCCGTACCACTACAACGTGCCGGAGGGCTCGTACGCGACCGACCCGGACGGCACGGCCCGCATCCTCGAGTACCGTGAGATGGTCATGGCGCTGTGGGACATGGGTCTGTACGTGGTCTCGGACGTCGTCTACAACCACACCAACGCCGCTGGACAGGCCCAGCGCTCGGTCTTAGATCGCATCGTGCCCGGCTACTACCACCGCCTGGACGACAACGGGCACGTCACCACCAGCACCTGCTGCCAGAACACCGCAACCGAGCACGAGATGATGGAGCGCCTGATGGTCGACTCCATCGCGCTGTGGGCCGAGCATTACAAGATCGACGCGTTCCGCTTCGACCTGATGGGCCACCACATGGTCGAGAACATGGCTGCCGTGCGCGCGGCGCTCGACGCGCTGACGCCCGAGGCCAACGGCGTCCACGGCACGGGCGTCTACGTCTACGGCGAGGGCTGGGACTTCGGCGAGGTCGCGCAGAACGCCAGAGGCCTCAACGCGACGCAGCTCAACATGGCCGGTACCGGCATCGGAACCTTCAACGACCGCCTGCGCGACGCCGTGCGCGGCGGCGGGCCTTTCGACGGCGCCGTCGCGACCGTCGGCAACCAGGGCTTCGCCTCCGGGCGCTACTGGCTGCCCAACGCCTCCACTGCCCGCTACGACCGCGAGGCCGAGCGCCTCGGCCTGCTCGACGCGATGGATCAGATCCGGGTCGGCCTGGCAGGCAACCTCGCCGGCTTCAGCTTCGAGGGAGCGAACGGCGAGATCATCAGCGGCGCCGCCGTCGACTACAACGGCTCGCCCGCCGGCTACGGCCAGGTCCCGCAGGACCACATCGTCTACGTCAGCAAGCACGACAACCAGACGCTGTGGGACATCCTCTCGTACAAGCTGCCGCTAGAGCTGCCGACCGCCGACCGGGTGCGCCTGCAGAACCTCGCGCTGTCGCTGGTCGCGTTCTCGCAGGGCGTGCCGTTCTTCCACGCCGGCTCCGACCTGCTGCGCTCGAAGAGCTTCGACCGCAACTCCTACGACTCGGGCGACTGGTTCAACGCCATCGACTGGACCGGCGGCGCTCAGGGCCACGGCAACGGCATGGGACGCGGCCTGCCGCGCGCAGCCGACAACCAAGAGATGTGGAGCGTCATCCGCCCGCTGCTCACCAACCCGCTGCTGATGCCAGCGCCCGAGGACGCGGCGTTCGCGACCGCCGTCTTCCAGGAGTGGCTGAGCATCCGCAGGGACGAGCCGCTGCTGCGGCTGCGCACCGCCCAGGACATCCTCGCGCGGCTGACGTTCCACAACACCGGCCCCGACCAGGTGCCCGGCGTGATCGTGATGCAGCTCCGCGACGACCTTCCCGAGCTCGAGGACCTCGACCCCGCCACCGAGCGGCTGCTGATAGTCTTCAACGCCTCCCCGCAGCGCGCCAGCATCAGCGTGCCAGAGGCCGCCGGGCTGCCGTGGCTGCTGCACGGCGTGCAGGCAGGCGGCGCCGATGCGGCTACCCTGCGCGGCGCGTACATCACCTCGGCCAACGGGCGCGTCACGGTGCCGCCGCTCACCACGGCGGTGTTCAAGGCGCCGCGGCTGGGGCGTTGAGGCGCGCGGCACGAGGTCCTGAGCATGAGTCACGCAGATATGGAGTGCGGAGCATGACGGGGAGGGCATGATGCACAGGGTCTGGCCCACGGCGGTCGCGGCCTTGCTGGTGCTCGGCATCGCCTACCTCGCCGCCGACCTCTGGCCGAGAGCGACGACCGCGCAGACACCGCCTGGCCAGTCAGGGCAAGCAGAGGCGCGGCCGGCCCTCATCGAGGCCTGCACGGAGAGCGTGACCAGGATCCACGCGGTCCAGGGCCCTGGCGCCGCCAGCCCTCTGGTGGGCGAGACGGTGACGGTGCAAGGGGTCGTCATCGGCGACTTCCAGGCTGCCGATCGAGACGCACCGTTCGGCTTCAACCTCGGCGGCTACTTCCTTCAGGAGCTGGACGAGCACGCCGACGACGACCCGCTCACCAGCGAAGGGATCTTCGTCGTCGAGCCGGCGGTCGCGCAACGGGCCGTCGAGGTGTCGGTGGGCGACCTCGTGCGGCTCACCGGCAGGGTGCAGGAGTCCGATGGGCTCACCCGGCTGGACCGGCTCAGGGACGTGATCGTCTGCGCTCCTGGCTTCCCGCTGCCGGAGCCGGTCGTCGTCGAGCTGCCGGTACCGCACGCCTCCTACCTCGAGCGCTACGAGGGCATGCTCGTCACCTTCCCGCAGGAGCTGACGATCGCCGAGTACTTCAACTTCGACCGCTTCGGCGAGGTCGTGCTGGCCGTGCCGCAGCCCGCGATGGACAGGCCGTTCCAGCCGACCGCCTACCTGGCTCCCGGCAGCGACGACTTCGCGGCCGAGCAGGACCTGATCCTGCGCTCCCGGATCACGCTCGACGACGGCCGCTCCATCCAGAACCCCGACCCAGCCCGCCACCCGAACGGCGGGGTGTTCGACCTCTACAACCTCTTCCGCGGCGGCGACCTCGTCACGAACGTCACCGGCGTCCTCGACTACGCCTTCGGCATCTACCGCGTCCAGCCGACCGCGGGCGCGGATCACGTCGGCGCCAACCCGCGCCGGCACGCACCGCCCGAGGTGGGCGGAGACGTCCGCGTGGCGGTGTTCAACGTCCTGAACTACTTCGACACGCTCACCTCGGCCGGGAACGTCTGCGGACCGACAGGCGGCCAGGGCTGCCGCGGCGCCGACGACGCCAACGAGCTGGAGCGCCAGCGCGCCAAGCTGGTGGCCGCCCTGAGCGCGATCGACGCGCACGTCGTCGGCCTCATCGAGATCGAGAACGACGCCGACCAGGGTGCGCTGCGCGACCTCGTCACGGCGCTGAACGCTGCAGCCGGCGAGGAGCGCTACGCCTACCTCGACACGGGCCCCATCGGCCCCGACGTGATCCGCCAGGCGCTGATCTACCAGCCGGCATTCGTGACGCCGGTAGGGAGCCACGCGCTGCTGGCGGGCTCGTTCCTCGACCCCAACTCCAGCGGCCAGCCTCGCAACCGCCCGGCCCTCGCCCAGACCTTCGCCGGGCTGGACGGCGAGGGGGCGTTCACGGTGGTGGTCAACCACCTCAAGAGCAAGGGCGAGAGCTGCGTCGTCCCCGGCGACGACGACCCCCGGCAGGGTAGCTGCAACCTGACGCGCACCCTGGCGGCCGAGATGCTGGTGGAGTGGCTGGAGCAAGACCCGACGCGCTCGGGCAGCGCCGACTTCCTGCTGCTCGGCGACTTCAACGGCTACACGCGCGAGGACCCGATCAGGGCGCTGGTCGCCGGTCCAGATGGCGTCGCCGGCACGCCGGACGACTACACCGACCTGCTCGCGGAGTATCTGGGCGACGGTGCTTACACCTACGTGTTCGACGGGCAGTTCGGCTACCTCGACTACGCGTTCGCCAGCCCGAGCCTGCTGCCGCGCGTGACCGGCGCGGCGGCCTGGCACATCAACGCCGACGAGAGCGACCTGCTCGACTACGACACGACCTTCAAGCTCGCAAGCCAGGACCTGATCTACGCGCCGGACCCGTTCCGCTCCTCCGATCACGATCCGGTGATCGTCGGGCTGCGGTTGGGACGCTGAGACGC
>CAYYOK010000072.1:0-16845 GCA_964473205.1 uncultured bacterium
GGCATGTTCTTCCGGCCGCTGCAGGACCTGTCGGAGAAGTTCAACATCATCCAGGCGGCGATGGCGTCCTCCGAGCGCATCTTCAGCCTCATCGACACGCCCGAGCAGGTCGTCGACGCGGCCGACCCGCTCGACTTCTCCCGAGGGTTCAGGGGCGAGATCAGGTTCGAGGACGTTCACTTCGCCTACGAGGGCGAGGAGTGGGTGCTGCGCGGCGTCGACTTCACGGTGGCGCCGGGCGAGTCCGTCGCGTTCGTGGGGCACACCGGCGCCGGCAAGACGACGATCATCAGCCTCGTCAGCCGCTTCTACGACGTCACGCGCGGCTCGGTGAAGATCGACGGCGTCGATGTGCGCGACTACGACCAGGTCGAGCTGCGGCGCCACGTCGGCATCGTGCTGCAAGACCCGTTCCTGTTCAGCGGCACGATCCGCAGCAACATCACCCTGGGCGACGACACGATCCCGCAGGAGCGCGTGGTCGAGGCCGCCAAGTTCGTCAACGCGCACGAGTTCATCGAGCGCCTGCCCGACGGCTACGACACGGTGGTGCGCGAGCGCGGGGCCGGCTTCTCGACCGGCCAGAAGCAGCTGATCGCGTTCGCCCGCGCGCTGGTGCAGAACCCCGACATCCTCCTGGTCCTGGACGAGGCGACCGCCAACGTCGACACCGAGACCGAGGAGCTGATCCAGGACGCCCTCGCCAAGCTGATGCAGGGTAGGACCAGCGTGATCATCGCGCACCGCCTCTCGACCATCCAGGACGTCGACAGGATCATGGTGATGCGCAAGGGCAAGCTGATCGAGGAGGGCAACCACTTCGAGCTGCTCAAGCAGGAGGGCGGCTACTACCGCAAGCTCTACGAGCTGCAGTACCAGGAGCGCGAGGAGGGCTGATCCGCGCTCGCGCGCCGGACACCGCAGCGGCGGATCGCGCCGCGGCGCCCTACCTGCTCAGCACCTCAGCTTCGAGCAGCGATCAGAGCAGCGTGACGCGGTAGTAGAACGGGGCCTCCTGGCCGGGTTCTAGGTCCACCAGCAGCCGCCAGCGGATCATCTTGTACTCCTCCGGCTCGGCGACCCTGCGCGACTCCCCGGTGCCGACGAGCAGCGGCGGGGTGCCGAACTCGGCGCCGTCCAAGGAGAACTCGGCCAGGACCCTGTCCGACGTCGGCGTAGCGGAGCCGCTGACGTACTCCATCCCGTTCTCGACAGGTCCGTAGATCTGCACGCTGCCGGCGGGAAGCGTGGTCTCGCCGGTGTTGGTCGCGAAGATCCGGTACTCGATCACCTGGCCGGGGATCGCCTCTGTGGCCGGGCTGAAGCGCTCTTCCCGGGTGCCGTCGTCGCGGGTGACGAGGCTGACGATGTAGATCTCGGTGCGCAAGGAGATCGGGCTCTGCCGGGCAGGCTGCCCGGCGTCCTGGGCGAAGACGGCGCCCAGGGCTGGCAACACCGACACGAACAGGGTCACGAGCAGAGCCACGAACAGGGCCGCGGGGGTGTGGGTGCGTCTCATCAGGCCAACGATAGCAGCGCGAGATGTTCGTCGTTTGAGTCCTGACTTCAGACAACCCTAAGGAGTCGGTGAACCGCGGAGCCTAGGCTCCGCTCACTCCCCTGCCGAGTCGGTAGGTTCGACCACCTGAGCGAGCAGCAGCGGGCCAGCGGCCCTGACGAAGTCGAGCAGGTCGACGGCGCGGGTCGATCCGACGGAGGCGGCCGACTCGAACCAGGCCAGCGCCTGCGCGAAGTCTTGCTGCACGCCCTGACCGTGCAGGAGCAGCTCCCCGTAGGCCAACTGCGCCTCGGCGTTGCCGGAGCGCGCCGCCGCCGCGAGCCACTGAGCCGCCGTCTGCGGCTCGGGAGGCACGCCCATACCGCGCAGGTACAGGTCGGCGAGGGCGACCTGCGCCTCGGGCAGCCCCTGCTCGGCGGCCAGGCGGTACCACTCGGCCGCCCTGGCGTTGCTCCACGGCTGGCCCTGCCCGTTCTGGACCATGTGGCCGAGCATGTACTGGGCGCGGGCGTCGCCGGAAGCCGAGGCCGCCTCCCAGGCGCGCCTGGCGGCGGTGAAGTCCCCCTGGCGGTAAGCCTCGAGACCACCCTGGTAGTCGAGCGCGCGCCCCGCTGGGTCGCGCAGGGCGAACAGCACCTGCAGTCCGAGCAGCACGACCACCGAGGCGAGCAGCGCCCAGATCAGGTAGTTCCTCAGCGGCGGCCCCTCTGGCTCGGGCGTCACGGGCTCGGGAGCGACGGCTCGTTCCGGCACCCACCAGCGCCCGGTCTCTCCCGTCGCCTTGACGGCGCGGTCGGGCTGCTCCCACTCGTCGAAGGGTCGCACGCCGGCCTTCATCGGCTCGGGCTCGATCTGATCGTGCGGCGACGGCACCCAGCGGGTCGAAGGCAGCGCCGCCGCCGCCGCCGGCTCGCCGCGGCTCGCCTGCTCCTCCGCCCTCGCGGTGGGAGTCGCGCCGCTGCTGGGCTCGCTCAATGACGCGCCGACCGGCGCGGGCGCCGGTGCGCTCACCGGAGCGCTCTCGCCGACGCTCCTGCGCCACGGCTGTGGCGGCGGTCCTCGTTCCGGCTCCCTCGCCCCCGCTCCGTCGTCAGTGGCGTCGCGAGCCCAAGCGCCGGGCTCGCTGTCGTCACCCGAGTCGCCGCCTGAAGCGTCGTCCAGGTCGCCACCCAGGTCACCGTTGACCTCGGTGTCGTCCTCGACGACCACCCGGCTCGGGAACGCGCGGTAATCGATCTCGTCCTCGCCGGCCGGGCTGGGCTCGCCGACGTCGGGCGCGTTCCAGGGCGCGACGACCTCCTGCTCGCTGTCCCAGCCGGAGTCGTCGTCCCAGATCGAGTCGAGCTCGGGGCGCGCCGTGGAGCTTCGAGGCTCGTGCTCGACGGGCTCCGGCACGGGCGGCTCGGTGACAGGTGTCGTGGGCGGTTCGGCCGGGGACTCGCCAGGCGGTTCGGTGGGCGGCTCCTCGACGATGACGGCCGCCTGGCCCGACGGGTCGGCTTCCAGGATCACCTCGCGGACGGTTACCGACACGCCCGCCTCGCCGAACACCTTGGCGATGACCAGCGCCTTCTCGTGGAGCACGGGCCGCGTGACGGCGCCGACGCGGCCGCTGAGCAACGTGCGGATCCGCTCGGCCTCCATCTCGAGGCGCGCGGCTATCGCATCGGAAGCCGCGGCCACGAGGTCAGAGCCAAGTGGCCGCGAGATCTCAACCACGTACCGACGCTCTTCCACGACCCCCTGCCCTCCAGGCTGGCTTTGACATTCTAACGCCCTAACGCGGCCGCCACTCTGCTACCATGTCGGGTACATGAAGCTCATCCTTGCCATCGTGCAGGACGCTGACGCGGCGCGCCTGCAAGAGGCCCTTCGGGAACGAGGTTTCCAGTCGACCAAGCTCGCGTCGACCGGTGGGTTCCTGCGCGAGGGCAACACCACCGTGCTCATCGGCGTCGACGATCACAAGGTCGAGCAGGTCAAGGACATCTTGCACGCCACCTGTCGGGAGCGCACGAAGGTCGTCACGGCCGGCTCTCCCATCCACGCTCTCGAAGGCGTGTTCGCCAGCCAGCCCATGGAGGTGCCGGTCGGCGGCGCCATCGTGTTCGTGATCAACACCGAAGAGTTCGTCAGGCTCTAGCTGCAAGCGGATCGTCGCTGATGGGCGCCGTGGCCGGTCGTAGCTAGCGGTCTGCCTCGAGGCCGCTGGGCTCGCGGTCGCCGCGAGCCTCGCCGACCTCCTCCGATGGCGGCGGCTCCTCCGCCGCGAGCCTCTCCTCGGCCGCCAGCCTCTCCGACTCCGCCGCGATGCCGCCCGTCAGCGCCCGCTTGTCGAGCTCGCGCAACGCCGAGAACCTGAACGAGAAGGCCAGCGTGACGGCCGCGAGCAGCCCTGCCAGCCAGAACAGGTTGGTGTAGCCGAGGAGCATCGCCACCGAGCCCGCCACGATCGGCGCGAGGCTGGGTAGAGCCAGCACGGTGTTGGACAGGCCGATGTACAGCGCGCGCTCGCCGGCGGGCGCCAGGGCGTAGAGCAGGTTCCAGGCGGCGATCGACACCGCGGCCGTCCCCACCGAGGCGAACATGAACACCAGCGAGTAGGCGCGCCAGTCGGTGATCAGCACCGCCGCCAGCGGCGCCAGCAGCACGAACAGGTAGCCGACCTGCAGGACCGTGACGTTGCGGCCGCGGTCGGCAGGGACGCGCAGGGCGAAGTTCGCGACCACCGAGACGGCCGTCGTCGCGACGACGTACAGGCCGAGCGCGCTGGCGGGCGCCCCGAGGTTCAAGATCGCGTGCAGGCCGTAGAACGGCTCGGCCAGCATGGCCGTCAAGCCGATGAAGCGGACCCTCAGGTAGCGCCTGAGGCTCGCGTCCTCGCGCAGCAGACCAGGGATGCGCCTGAACATCCCGCCCAACGACTGCCGGTCGCTGACTACGCCCGGCGGCTCCTTGACGAAGCTGAAGCTGATGTAAGACGTCATCAGCAGCAGCGTCCCGATCGCGAAGGCGACCGCGAAGTTCGTCGGGAACGCGATGTCCGAGTCGAGCAGGCGGCGCAGCACCAGGCCAGCGCCGAGGGCGAGGACACCGCCGACGGCGTTGCGCAGCGCCCAGAAGGTCCCGAGGCGCGAGTGCGGCACCACCTTGGCGGTGACGTCGGCCCAGGGGATGCCGCCGATGCCGCCGACCAGGGCGTTGATCGTGATCATCAGCAGCACGATGGCGATGAGAGCCGTCGGGTGCCGATCGGACAGCAGGAACACCGCGGTGGTGAGCACGATCAGGGCGATCGAGCGCAGCGTCGAGGTCAGGTGGTAGTACTTGAGCTTCAGCGGCTCCTGAGCGAGCCGGTTGGCGACGAACAGCTGCGGCAGGAACCAGAGCCCGACGCGGATGGCCGGCACCAGGCCGACGACGACCGGAGGCGCGCCGAGCGCCGCGAGGAACGGTGCCATCACCAGGCCGCTGTGAAGGAACGCTTCGCCGCCGTTGACGAGGACGCCGTTGGCGACTCCCAACCAGAAGTTGCGCGCACCGGCAGTGGCGGACGCCATCAGCGGTAATGCTACTTCTAAGGTCTGTCGCGGTGAAGCAGTGGGCGCGTCATCGTCGAGATGATCAGGTGGCCGCGACGGCGAGGCGTACATCAACCCGGGCGAGCAGCGCGCTAACCTGAACCGCGTGCGGCTAGCCTGGCTCTTCCCCGCCGTGATGCTCGGCCTGGCCTCGTGCATCGCGGCCACGGAGCACCCCGGGCCGAGCGCGCTGACGCAGGCGGTTGCCGCGGTGCCGCCTACCGCCGACGCTCCGGCGGCCGATCTAGCGACGCCCGGCACCGAGCCGGCGGCGCTGGCCGCCCAAGACCCGTTCACCACCCTTAGCAGCAGCCTCCTGCTGTTCATGCCCGTCGACGGCATGCGCGTGTCGGAGGTGATCAACAACTTCGGTGCGCCGCGCGGAGACCGCTGGCACGAAGGCATCGACCTGTTCGCCGCACGCGGCACCCCGGTGCGGCCCGCCGCGCCCGGCGTCGTCTGGCTGGCCGGCGAGACCGGCCTCGGCGGCCTGTCGGTGGCGATCCTCGGCGACGACGGGCTGCGTTACTTCTACACCCACCTCGACTCGATCACGGCGGGGCTCGCCGCCGGACAGCGGGTCCACCTTCTCGACGTGATCGGCTACGTCGGCAACTCCGGCAACGCCAGCGGCGGACCCCCGCACCTGCACTTCGCCGTGTACGCCCCGACCTCGGACGGCAGCGGCTGGATGGCGTTCGACCCGACGCCGCACCTCATCGATCGGTCGTCCGGCGGCTGAGACCCCCCGAGGCGCGCGGTCGGGGCGGCCGGCACGACGCGGGGAGGCGGAGCGCGGCCCGGGGATCCCGCTGACGGCGCGGGTGTGGTGCCAGTCGCCCTCCTGCGCCTCGACGTAGTAGACTCAAGGACGCTTGGGGCCGTGGCGCAGTTGGGAGCGCGTCTGAATCGCACTCAGAAGGTCAGGGGTTCGAATCCCCTCGGCTCCACCAAGCGAATCGCGTGAGGGACGGCGCTCCGAGAGGGGCGCCGGTCTCGTTGGTCAGCGCCCGAGGAACTCCAGCACTCGCCGAATGAGCAGGTCGGACGCCGCCCGGTCGTAAGAGGGCAAGGAGGAGTCGGCGAACAGGTGCTCCTTGCCGGGGTAGACGAACAGCTCGGCCCCGTCAGTCGAGGCGACCAGGGCGCGGGCCGCGTCGAGGTCGCCTTCCAGCGCGAAGAAGGGGTCGGCGTCCATGCCGTGCACCTGCACTGGCACGCCGGCGGGCCACGCGCTGCCGAACTCGGACACCGGCAGGCAGGCATGGAACAGCAGCGCCCCCGCGGCTCCAGGGCGAGTCTGAGCCAGCCGCTGCGCCGGCATCACACCGAGAGAGAAGCCGGCGTACACCAGCCCGTCGCTCAGCCCGTCGACGGCGGCCACACCTCTAGCCATCAGGGCGCCGAAACCCGTCTGCTGCGCGTAGCCGAACCCCTCCTCCATCGTGTCGAACACGATTCCCTCGTAGAGATCGGGCAGGTGAACGGTATGACCGGCCTGGCGCAGGGCGTCGGCGAACACCTTGACGCCGCTCGTCAGTCCGTGAACGTGGTGAAACAGCACGACTTCAGCCATCCTCAGCTCCTTCTCGTATCTAATGATCGAAAAATCTCGTACGTTCCAACAGGCTAGACTGTCGGCATCGTGCAGGTCAACCGCGCGGCTCCCGACTACGAGCTGGAAGAGGTCATCGAGCTGACCACGACCGAGCAGGTCAAGGCGATCGCGGGCCCTCTTCGCACCACGATCCTCGGCCTGCTCCACGAACGAGCCGCGAGCGTGACCGAGCTGGCCGCCGCCCTCAAGCGCCCGAAGAGCACGGTCGCGCACCACGTCAACGTCCTCGCCGAGGCCGGCCTGGTCCGGGTCGTGAGGACCAGGCGCGTCAGGGCGATCGAGGAGCGCTTCTACGGGCGCACCGCACGGATGTTCTACACAGGCCTGGGCGCGCGCGAGGACGGCGGCGAGCTACCCCTGGACTTCAACGACTTCGAGGTCGCGGCGAGGGAGTCAGCCACGGCCTACCAGAACCGCCGGTTGCGCGCCTTCATCCGCCACGCCCGGATCTCACAGGCGCAGGCGGCGGAGTTCTGGCGGCGTGTACAGCTGCTCGTCCACGAGCTCGACAGGCTGCCCAGAGAGGGAGACGCCACGTACGGCTTCGCCGTCGGCCTCTACCCGATGATGGACTACCCGACCCTGCCGACCCCGCCGGATCTGCCGGATCTGCCAGATCCACCGGATCCGGACGCCGGATCCGGGCGGCGAGGCGGCTGATCCGACCCGCGCCGCAGACGCTCTGCTCCGGCGCCGGCCAGCAGGTAGCGCCGGCGTTTCGTGGACGACTACCAGGTGCTAGCGTGAGCGGATGCGAGGTCCGAACCGAAAGCGCATCGCGACAGCACTGGTAGGAACCGGAGCCGCCCTGTTCATGCTGCTGGCCGCTACCTCGGCGCAGGAGTCGACGGAAGCCGCCGGCCTTCCGAGCCTGACGGGCGTCACCTGGGAGTGGCGCCACTTCGTCGACAGTCGTCACGAGAAGAACCTGTTCGTCGACACCCACACGATCACCTTCGGCGACAACGGCCGGTACACGGGGCGCGCCGACTGCAACAGCGTCGGCGGCGCTTATACGGTCACGGGCAGCAGCATTCAGGTCCAGCCGGGGCCCTCGACCCTGGTCGCCTGCCTGCCGGGCTCGCTGGGCGACGAGTTCACCAGCTACCTATTCCGGGTCGCCACCTTCTCCTTCAGCGACGACGGCGACCTGCTGCTCGCCCTGCCGGCCGACGGCGGGACCATGCGCTTCACCGCGCGGCCGCAAGTGAGCGGGACCGTCACCTACCTGCAGCGTGTGGCGCTGCCAGACGACGCCTTCGTCCGGGTGCAGATCCAGGACGTGTCGATCCTCGACGCGCCCACCACGATCGTGGCCGAGCAGGTGTTCAGCACGAACGGCGCGCAGGTGCCGCTGCCCTTCGACATCTCCTACCCCGCCAGCGCCGTCCAGGAGACGCGCCGCTACAGCCTCTCCGTCCGCATCACCGACCGCGACGGCCGGCTGCTGTTCGTGAGCGACTCGCACGTACCGGTGATAACCGGCGGCAGCCCCACCTCTGGGATCGAGATCGTGCTGGTGCAGGTCACGCGGTAGCCGACTCTCGGGTCAATCGTCCAACGGCAGGCGCCGGCCGGCGAGGCGCAGCACCGGCGAGGTAGACCCGTCAGATCGCGTCTCCGCCGCGTCGGAGCCCCGAGCCTCCAAGGTGACCGCCACCCCGCTGCGCCTCAGCGACCGCGCCAGCGCGAGAGCCATTAGGTCGCCGTCCACGGCCGCCCTCCTGCCGCCGGTGAGCAGCTTGACCGCGGCTCTCACCGACTCGCGGCGGGAGCGCCACAGGCCGTGCGTCAGCGGGCGGCCCGCCTCGGCGGGCGCAGCGGGCGCCGAGGCCCGCCCCGCCGCCAACTCGCGCCGCGCCCGATAGACCGCGGGTAGCTCGCGCGCCGCGCCCCACGCCAGCCCGATCGTCTCGCCGGCGTCGCGTGGCAGCCGGGCGAGCTGGCGGTGACCGTGCTCGGGCGCGAGCTCCAGGTCCAGCGAAGCGCGCCCCAGCGCCGAGGGCGGGCTCAGAGCGACGGCACCACGGAACGGATCGCAGCGGCGCAGGAACGCCCTGAGCGTGCGCCGGCAACCGAGCTCGGCGGCGCGGCTCTCCAGGTCCGCCAGCCGCTCGCGCGCGACCCGCTCCGCCGCGGCGTCTCGCGCTCCGTGCGGGGCGAGCCCCAGCAGCCGCTGCAGGTCCAGGTAGTCGGTCGCTCGCAGCTCGTAGCGGTCGCCGGACCAGTAGCGGTTGAGCACCAGTCCTACCAGCGCCATGTCCTCGCGCGAAGGCAGCATCACCTCGACGCCGTCGAGGTCGGCCGGTTCGGCGGCGTCCCAGACGGCACGAGTGATGCGCTCCTGGTGGGCGAAGCGCGGCACGCGGTTGTCGTTGTTGTGCAGCAGCCTCCGGTGCAGGTCCAGGCTCAGGCCGCTGGGGTGCTCGAGCAGCATGAGCTCGTGCCCGCAGTACCCCTCGCCGTGGTGCGACCACGCATCGACGCTCTCGCCGGCGCGCCACAGCACCCGCCAGCCCAGCCGCAAGGCCGCCTCGTGGGCGGCCTCCAGATGCCGCTCGTCGATCGCGGCGTCGACGTCGGAGTAGGGCCGCCAGGCCGCGTCCGGGTAGACGAACTCGGCGAGGGCGAAGCCCTTGAACAGCAGCGTGTCGATACCGGCCTGAGCCCACGCCGCCAGCAGACCGACGACCAGGGCGCGGTTGCGCTCGTGCTCGCGCTTGGCCACCGCGCGAGCGGCTATCAGCTGCGCGGGCAAGGCTCGCGGAGAGCGCTCGGCGGCGAGGCCGGCCAGCCCGTGCTCGAGCACCGCGGCCGTGGGCAGCTCGGCAGCGTGCTCGCCGAGCAGGTAGCGCTCCACGCTGGCGAGGCTCACGCTTCGAAGACCGCCGTGCGGGTGAAGCCGCGCAGGTCGCCGTCGCCGGCTACGATGCGGCCCGTCGCCTCGAGCCACGCATGACCCTCCACGACTCCGTCGTCCTTGCGGCGGAAGCCGAACTGGATCGTCGAAGGCACGCCGCGCCTCACCAGCATCGCCTGCGCGGCCAGGGACTGCGCGACGCAGCGCGCGCCCGGCACGAAGCGCGCTGCCGATGCCACGGCGTTGCCGACCTCGACCGCGGCCATGGCGGCGCGGTCGGAGCTCGGCAGCGGCTCGGCGCCTGACACGGCTGGGGCGGCGGGTTCCGCCGGGCCTCGCGGTCGCCGCTCGAGCGCGGGGTCGCGCCTACTGGTGGAGCGAGCGGCCAGCTCGGCCTGCAGGTCCTTGAAGGGGCGCCTGGCCAGCTCGCGTCTGGCGCGCCGCAACAGCAGCAAGGCCTCGAGCCGGAACGCGAGGCCAGCGAGGCCGACGCGGCGCAGCCGCTGTAGAGCTCGAAATGGCATCCTCATCCACTCTCGGTCATGCGCGCGGGCGGCACGGCGACCCTCGTCACATCGCGCGAGCCGCGCCACGACCCGAGCGCAGCTGTGAGAGTTGCGCCTAGAGAGAGAAGGAGCCGCTTCTATACTGCCGCGATGGCCGATCGAACCCTGATCCTGCGCTTCGTCAGGCTGATGATCTCCACCATGCGGTGGCGGCTAGCGCTGCTGCTGGCGTTGGGGCTGGTCTCGAGCCTCACCGCCGGGATCGGTCTGGTGCTGATGGTGCCGCTCCTCTCGCTGGTCGGCATCGAGACGGGCGGCGGCACCACCGAGGTCTTCGTCGGCTACGTGCAGAGCGCGCTCACCGCTCTCGGGATCGCGCCGAGCGCGCCCGTGCTGCTGACGCTCAACGCCGTGCTGATGGTGTTCTCGGCGGCGCTGGGCCGCTACCAGTCGATCGTCGAGCCGAAGATCTACGAGTCGTTCATCCTCAGCCAGCGGCTGCGGCTCTTCGAGGCGCTCACCGACGCGCGCTGGCGCTTCGTCGTCAACGAGCGAGCCTCGAACAACCTCCACCTGCTCACCTCCGAGGTCGACCGGCTCGGCGGCGCCGCGCAGCGCATCGTCAGCCTGTTCACGCGCGCCCTCAAGGTGATCGTTCACCTCGGCGTGGCGATAGTCCTCTCGCCGCTCCTGACGCTGCTGGTGGCCGCCTCGGGGTTGGTGCTGGTGGTCATCTCCCAGCCCCTGGCGAAGCTGGCGCGCGCCCGCGGCAAGCAGGTCTCCGCCACCTACCGCGAGATGTACCGCGCGATCAACGAGCACCTCAGCGGGCTCAAGACGGTCAAGGCGCACGGCCTCGAGGGCCGCGCCGTCGACGACTTCGGTGCTCGCGCCACTGCGGCTGCGGACGCCGTCGTCGACGTCTCGCGCAACGACGCCAACGTCAGCTTCGTGCTGCAGGTGGGCTCGGCCCTGCTCCTGACCGCGATCGTGTGGGTGGCTCTCAACCTCGACACCGTCACCCCGGCCGGGCTGATCTTGCTGCTCTACCTGTTCGTGCGACTGGTGCCGATGCTCACGGGACTGCAGAGCGGCTTCCAGTCCCTGATGACGAAGCTGAGCGCCGTCGAGCTCCTCGACGAGGCGTTCAGCAAGTTCTCGGCCGAGCGCGAGGTCGGCACCGGCGCCGCCGCCCTCCCGCGGGCCCTGACAGCGGGAATAGAGCTCAGGGACGTGACCTTCGACTACCGCGCCGACGAGCAGCGCAGCGTGCTGCACGGCGTCGACCTGAGCGTCCCCGTCGGGAAGACGATCGCGATCGTGGGACCGTCCGGCGGCGGCAAGAGCACGCTGGCCGACCTGCTGATCGGCCTGCTGTCGCCCGACCAGGGCGAGGTGCTGATCGACGGGGTCGAGCTCGTCGACGCCGACCGGCCCGCGTGGCGTCAGCGCGTCAGCTACGTCTCGCAGGACGTGTTCATGTTCCACGACAGCGTGCGGCACAACCTGCTGCTCGCCAACCCCGCTGCGAGCGACGACGAGCTGTGGGAGGTCCTCGAAGCGGCCTCCGCCGGCTTCGTCAGGGAGCTGCCCGAGGGGCTCGAGACGGTGATCGGCGACCGCGGCGTGAAGCTCTCGGGCGGCGAGCGTCAGCGCCTGGCCCTCGCCAGGGCCTTGCTGCGCCGCCCCGACCTGCTGGTGTTGGACGAGGCGACCAGCAACCTCGACGCGATCAACGAGGCGCGGGTACAGGAGGCCATCGGCAAACTGCACGGCCGCGTGACCCTGGTCGTCATCGCCCACCGCCTCGCCACGGTGAGGGACGCCGACGTCATACACGTGCTGATCGACGGCCGCATCGTCGAGTCGGGCACCTGGCGCGAGCTGGCCTCCACCTCCAACGGCGCGCTGCGCGAGCTGGCGTCGGTTCAGGGGATGTTGCCGGCCGCCTCGCCGAACCCGGTCTCGAGGTGACGAGCGAGCTCGTCGGCCACGGCAGGTAGCTTGTCCAGGCCGGACGGGTAGCGGAAAGCGACCACCGGCACCTCTCGCGCCAGCTTCAGGTAGGCCTTCATCATCCGCCCGGTCCGCTCCTTGCGGAACGGGTCGAACGTGTAGCAGTGGTCGAGCAGCCGTTTGAAGCCTTCCTGGGGCGCCAGCCGCGTGAAGACCACGGGGCCGTCCTCGACCCTCTCGATGAGCACGAAGCCGGCGAGAGGCAGCGGCGCGCTCAGGTCGTCCTCGCCCAGGTCGCCAGGGTCGGCGATCTTCTCCCTCACGGGCCGGCCGAACAGCTCGGCCGACGGCTCGCGCAGGCGCATCGCGAACGGGATCGGCTGCAGCGCGGGCCGCGCGGGCACCAGGCCGGCGCCCTCGGGGTCGAGGATCAGCGCGTCGTCGGCCACCACCTGGTAGCCGCGCTGCGCCAAGGCGAGGGTGAGGGTGCTCTTGCCCGTGGTGGAGTAGGCGTGAAGCGTGTAGGCGCGGGCGGAGGAGCTCGACCCGGCGGCCCCGGCGGCCGCGGTCGACGCTCCGGCGATGGCCGCCGCCGCGGCCGTCGGCACCACGGCGGTCCCGTGCATGCTCTCCAGGCCGTAGACCTGCAGCAGCATCGGCACGACCATGCGGTAGTAGCCATCGACGATGCTGCGCTCAGCGACGTTGGGGTGCGGCGCCGCTACGCACTCGATGCCGTCGGGCGGGAGCTGCAGGGGGAAGCGGAACGTGGCCATGTTGTGGATCCAGAGCCAGCACCACTCGCCGACGACCTGGGCCAGGATCATCGCCTTGCCGTTCTCGTAATCCCAACGAACTGCCCCCTCCTCGTCGGGATCGAGAGGCGGCGCGTCGGGCAGGTCGGCGATGATCAGGCGCCTCAATCGCATCTGCAGCGCACGATACCGGAGCGCACGACGGCGGTCCCAAAGCAGCGCGGCCACCGAGGCAGGAACCCCGGTAGCCGCGCGCGAAGCTCGCTCGGCTTACAGCAGCGAGTTGTTGCTCCAGCTGCTGTTGCTACGGCTGCGGCTGCGACTACGGCTGCGGCCGCCACGGCCGCTGCGACGTCCACTGCCGAGCACCACTTCGGTTACGGCACCAACTACGGATACTTTCATCGGGGTCCAGCGCTTCATGTCCTACTCCTTCCAAAAAATCCGAATTAAGTGCTACTCGTCTAAGGTAGCACCCGGAAACTCGGGTCAGGGCGCATCGGTCACAGCCGAGAGGCGGCTCAGCGCGGCGCGCTCGCCGACGCGTACGATCTGGTCACAGACGTCACCGAGGACCTCGAGACCGGTCGGGTACTCGAGGCGGTAGACCGGTATCGAGGCGGCCAGACCGAGGTAGGCCCGCATCATGTCGCCCTTGCGCGCCGCGGCGCTGACGCTGAAGACCTGAGACTGCTCGAGCAGCGCCTTGAACGCGGCCTCGGGGCTGAGCCGCTCGGCGCTAACCGACCGCGCGCCGCGCGACAGCACGACCACCGCGGCCAGGGGCAGCCTGCCCTCCGGCGCGACCGTCTGCTCCGCCACGTGCACCTCGTGCTTCGAGGGATGGTCGAAATGCTCGGCGGACTGCTGGCGCAACCGCAGCTCGAACGGCAACGGCACGACATCGGGACGTCCGCTCCTCCCCGAGAAGTCGAGGACGACCGCGTCGTCGGCCAGGACCCGATGACCTCGTTGGCCGAGGGCGAAGGCGATTGTCGACTTGCCGTTGCGCGGCGGGGCGCACAGCGCGACGGCGCCGCCGGGCATGGCGACGGCGCTGCCGTGGAGCGTCTCGAGCCCGTAGGCGTGGAGCGCCATCGGCACCACCGTGCGGTAGTAGCTGTCGATCAGCAGCTCCGGCGGTGCGCCCGGAGCGGGCATGCCGTCCGCGGAGACGACCAGGTCGGGGCTCGAGAGCGCGAAGCGGTAGCTGCCGGCGCCGTCGACCCGCACCCAGTGCCAGTCGGCGGTCGTGAGGCCGAAGACCACGTCGTGCCCGGCGGCATCCCGCCAGACGGTCACGCCGGGAGTGGTGGCGCCTAGATCCGGTGGGTCGAGCTCGGCGAACCTGAGGGGAGCGATCTCCATGTGACGCTCAGGCGGTCGCCTCGAGCACCTGCTCGGCTACGAGCATGCCGATGGTCTCGGCCACGTCGTGGCCGACGGCGTCCACCTCGACGCCGTACTCGCTGGCTAGCGCGAGCGTCGCGTCGGCGTCGGTACCGCCCGCCAGCAGCAGCTCGACCAGCCGGGCGGCGGTCTCGTTGAGCTCGAGGATGCGATCCGTGCCGAGCTGAACGGCGATCATCGCATCGCCCAACCTCTCGATGACGACGTCGGGCGAGGTGCGGTAGCGGACGCCGAGAGCGGCGGGAGGCGTGGCGGACGAGGCGATGTGATGCATTACTTGTCCCCTAAGCTTGAGTTGGTAACGATCCTAGCCCTGCATCGACCACGCCGCAGTGACGTTCGCCCAGACCGGCACCTCGGCACCGCGGCGTGGCCGCTCACGCCCGCGCACCGCCGCGCTCAGGCCACGGTGATGCTGTTGTCGAGATAGACGTCCTGGATGACGTTGAGCAGCTTGACGCCGTCGGCCAGCGGCCGCTGGAACGCCTTGCGGCCCGAGATCAGGCCCATCCCGCCGCCGCGCTTGTTGACGACGGCGGTGAACGCCGCATCGGCGAAGTCGTTGTCGCCGGAGGCGCCGCCCGAGTTGATCAGCCCGGCCATGCCCATGTACGAGTTCGCGACCTGCCACCTGACCATCTCGATCGGATGGTCGCCTGGTATGAGCGTGCCGTCGTACATGCGCTTGTCGGAGCGGCCGAAGCCTATGGCCGGGTAGCCACCGTTGAGCTCGGGCAGCTTCTGCTTGACGATGTCGGCCTGGATCGTGACGCCGAGGTGGTTCGCCTGGCCGGTCAGGTCGGCGGCGGTGTGGTAGTCGACGCCGTCCTTCTTGAAGGAGTCGTTGCGGGTGTAGCACCACAGGATCGTCGCCATGCCGAGGTCGTGTGCGTGAGCGAAGGCCTCGGCTACCTCGACTATCTGCCTGTTCGAGTCGGGATGGCCGAAGTAGATGGTGGCGCCGACCGCGACAGCGCCCATGTCGAACGCCTTCTCGACGGTGCCGAACATGATCTGCTCGGGGCTCGCCGGGTAGGACATCAGCTGGTTGTGGTTGATCTTGACGATGAACGGGATCTTGTGAGCGTACCTGCGCGCCACGATCCCCAGCACGCCGAAGGTCGAGGCGACGGCGTTGCAGCCGCCCTCGACAGCCAGCTCGACGATCTTGGCGGGGTCGAAGTAGTCGGGGTTCCTGGCGAACGAGGCGCCGCCCGAGTGCTCTATCCCCTGGTCCACCGGCAGGATCGAGAGGTAGCCGGTACCCGCCAGGCGCCCGTTGTCGAACAGCGCCTGCAGGCTGCGCAGCACGCGCGGGTTGCGGTCCGAGTTCCCGAAGACGCGGTCGACGAAGTCGGGGCCGGGCAGGTGCAGGCGGCTCCTGTCGATGCCCGTCGCCTCGTACGCGAGCAGCTCCCCACCCTTGGGGCCTAGTAGTTCCTGAACGTTTGCCATCACTTAGCTCCTCTCGCTGGCGGCTCCAGCCAGGTAGAGCCAGGTTTCCAGCACGGTGTCGGGGTTGAGGCTGAGCGCGGTTATGCCGTGCTCGACCAGCCAGTTGGCGAAGTCGGGGTGGTCGGAGGGACCCTGACCGCAGATGCCGATGTACTTGCCGTGCTTGCGGCAGGCCTGGATGGCGAGGGCCATCAGGTCCTTGACCGCCGGGTCGCGCTCGTCGAACAGCTCGGCGACCAGGCCGGAGTCGCGGTCCAAAGCCAGCGTGAACTGCGTCAGGTCGTTCGAGCCGATCGAGAAGCCGTCGACGTGCTGCAGGAAGGTCTCGGCGCGGATGGCGTTGGAAGGCACCTCGCACATCATGATCACCTCGAGCCCGGCCTCGCCGCGCACCAGGCCGTGGCTCGCCATCACGTCCAGCACCTGGAGCAGCTCGCCCTCGGTGCGCACGAACGGGATCATCACCTTGACACTCGAGAACCCGAGCTCCTCGCGCACGCGCTTCAGCGCGCGGCACTCGGCGCCGAACGGCCCGGCGAACAGCTCGGAGCGGTAACGAGCGGCGCCGCGGAAGCCGATCATCGGGTTCTCCTCGCGCGGCTCGTAGTCGGAGCCGCCGAGCAAGTGGGCGTACTCGTTCGACTTGAAGTCGGAGAGCCTGACGATGACGGGCTTGGGATGGAAGGCCGCTGCGATCATCGCGATGCCCTCCTTGAGCTTCTCCTCGTAGAACGCCGCCGGCGACTCGTAGCCGGCCGTGCGCGCCTCGATCTCGGACCTGACCTTCTCGGGGACGTCGGGGTAGGCGAGCAGCGCGTTCGGGTGGATGCCGATGGCGTTGCTGACGATGAACTCGAGCCGGGCGAGGCCCACACCGTGGTTCGGCAGTCCCGCGAAGGCGAACGCCCTCTCCGGCGAGGCGACGTTCATCGACACCTGCACCGGCAGGTCGGGCATGCTGTCGAGCTCGATGCGCTGCAGGTCGAACGCCAACGTGCCGTCGTAGACGCGGCCTTCGTCGCCCTCGGCGCAGACGACCGTCACCTCGGCGCCGTCGGTCAGCAGGTGGCTGCCGTCGCCGGTCCCCACCACGGCGGGGATGCCGAGCTCGCGCGCGATGATCGCGGCGTGGCAGGTGCGCCCGCCGCGGTCGGTGACTATCGCCGCGGCGCGCTTCATCACCGG
>CAYYOK010000073.1:0-16763 GCA_964473205.1 uncultured bacterium
CGCTCGGCCAGCCAACCGCCGCCCCAGTGCCAGCGGCCCAGCAGCGGGTAGAGGATGGCCGTCATCAGGAACGAGAACACCAGGTAGCCGGCGAACTTGGCGCGGCCGCCGATCGCGCCGGAGACGATGGTGGCGGCGGTGGCGGCGAACACGAGCTGGAAGAAGAAGTCGGCGTACGCCGGCACGTTGAGGCCGGTCTCGTAGCCGGCGAGGAACCAGCCGGCGCCGTACATCAGGCTGAAGCCGATCGCCCAGTAGGCGAGGCCGGCCACGGCGAAGTCCGCGAAGTTCTTCATCAGGATGTTCACGACGTTCTTGGCGCTGTGAAGGCCCGCTTCGAGCATCGCGAAGCCCGGCTGCATCAGCATGACCAGCAGGGCGCAGATCAGCAGCGCGAACGTGTCGAAGGCGAACGTCAGGTCGGCTAGCGCGGTTACGGCTCCCGGATCGGTCATGCGGCAGAGGCTATTGCATGTCGAAGCACAGTGTCAAGCTGCGATGTATCTAACGCTATGATCTAGATGTACGAGATGCAAGGAATCGTAGAAATCATGCAGATCGTCATTCAGGAAATGCCAAGATGGCAGTAGAAGGGTGACGCTGCGACGATCGAGTCGAGCCGGAGCACCCAAACGCCGCCGGATCTGGCCGCGCCGCGCCAAACGTCGCCGTCGCACCCGAACGTCGCCAGATGACGAAGCGGCCGTCTCCTAGGTGCGACGGCGCGATCCGGCACCTCGGAACCTGCCTCGGTCGTGGCGAAACTGGCGTGGTGTCAGGCTGTCACCGATCGACCGCTCGGGTCGCTAGGTCTGCCGCCCGCAGCACGTCCTCGATCAGGTCGTCCTTGTCCTCGATGCCGACGCTCAGCCTCACCAGACCGGGCGTGACGCCGTCGAGAGCCTGGCCGGCCGGCGGCACCGACTGATGCGTGCTGGTGGAGGGCAGGCAAGCGAGCGAGGCGACGTCTCCGAGCGACACCGCGTGGTCGAACAGCTCGAGCGCGTCGACGAACGCCGTCCCGGCAGGCCTGCCGGCCGCGAACTCGACCGAGAGCATGCCGCCGAACGCGCGCATCTGGGTCTTGGCGGCGGCGTGGCCGGGGTGGTTCGCCAGGCCGGGGTAGTGAACGTGCGCGACGCCGGGTGCCGACGACAACGCCTCGGCGACGGCCAGCGCGTTGGCGCAGTGAGCCTCCATGCGCAGGTGCAGCGTGCGGATGCCGCGCCCGAGCATGAACGCAGCGTGCGGGTCGAGCGTCGCGCCGAGGTTCGTGAGACCGTGCGTCCTGATCGGAGCCAGCAGCTCGGCCGGTCCCGTGACCACGCCGCCGAGCAGGTCGCCGTGCCCGCAGAGGTACTTGGTGGCCGAGTGCACGACGATGTCGATGCCGTGCTCGACCGGCCTGGTCAGGTAAGGCGTCGAGAAGGTGTTGTCCGCCACGCTGAGCAGGCCGTTGGAGCGCGCCAGCGCCGCGACCTCCGCCAGTGGGTGAACGACCATCGTCGGGTTGCTGGGGGTCTCGACGTAGAGGATGCGCGTCTTGGGCGAGATCGCCGCCTCGAGCTCTGACGTCGCCGTGACCCGTCTCGACGTGACCCCGAAGCGCGAGAGCACGTCGTCGAGGAGGTTCTGCGTGCCGCCGTACAGCGGCCCGAGGTAGACGACCTCGTCGCCGTGCGACAGGTGAGCGACGAGCGTCCCCGCGATCGCGGCCATGCCGCTGGCGAACGCCACTGCCGTCTCGCAACCCTCGAGCGTAGCCACGAGCCTCTCGACCGCGCGAACCGTCGGGTTGCCGGCCCGACTGTAGGTGTCGACGGGCTTGACCGTCTCGGGCAAGCCCTGAAGCCGCGCGCTGCCGAGCAGGAAGGTGCTCGTCTGGTAGATCGGCGTTGCGTGCGCGCCCGTGCGCGGGTCGGAGGCTAGACCGGCCCTCACGGCGGCAGTGCCGATGGTTCGGAAGCGGCGCTCTTCGCTCATGCGCACATGCTACGCGTGCGCGTCGCCAACGCGAAGAGTCAGTCTCGTGCCTCAGCCTGTCGCGCTGACCACCGTGCACCGACCGCCTTGCGTCAGCCGCCTTGCATCAGGCCGCTGACCCGGCCGTCCTGCGCCACCCTCACCCGCAGCGCCGCCGGCTCGCGCGGCAGGGCGGGCATCGTGACGATGCTGCCGGCCAGCGCCACCACGAAGCCCGCGCCGGCCGAGGCGCGCAGCTCCTGGATCAGGAGCGTGAAGCCCTTGGCCAGCCCGCCGCCCTTCGGATCGCCGCTGAACGACAGGTGCGTCTTGGCGATGCAGACGGGCAGAGACCCCAGCCCAGCGCGCTCGAGGCGCTCCAGGTCGCGCTGGGCGGCGTCGGTCAGCTTCACCTCGCTCGCCCCGTAGATGCAGCGCGCCACGGCGCCGAGCTTGTCAGGCAGCGGTTCGTCCTCGCGGTAGAGGAAGCGGGGCTGGGCGGGGCACTCCCTGGTCGCGTCGAGCAGCTCGAGGAGCCGCTCGGCGACATCCTCGCCGCCCGCGCCGCCTGCTGCGAACGAGGTGACTCTAGCCACCGCCGCCCCGAGCGTGGCGACGTGCAGCTCGACCTGCCTCAGCTCGTCCTCGCTGTCGTCACCGAAGACGTTAAGCGCCACGAGCACGGGGAGGCCGAAGGCGCGCACGTTGGCGACCTGCCGGTCTAGATGCCCTAGGCCTGCGCCTAGGTCGCTGTCGCCGTGAGCCTTCAGAGCCCTTACCGTGGCGACGAGCACGACGGCGCGGGGCCAGATGCCCGCCTGCCTCGCCTTGAGCTGCAGGAACTTCTCGCCGCCGAGCTCGAAGCCGAAGCCGGCCTCGGTCACCACGACGTCGGCGTGCTCGAGCGCCAGCTTCGTCGCCACCACGCTGGAGCAGCCGTGGGCGATGTTGCCGAACGGGCCGAGGTGGACGAAGGCCGGCGTCCCCTCGGCCGTCTGGACGAGGTTGGGCTGCAGAGCGTCCTTGAGCAGCGCCAACAGCGCGTCGACCGCGCCGAGGTCTGCCGCCGTCACCGGGCTGCCGTCCTCGCGCGTGCCGACGACGATGCGGCCGAGCCGCAGACGCAGGTCGCTGACCGAGGAGGCCAACGCCATCACCGCCATGATCTCGCTGGCTGCGGTGATGTCGCAGCGGGTTCGCCGCTCGGTGCGGGTGCCGGCTGCGACGGTGATCGAGCGCAGGGCCCTGTCGTTGACGTCGAGCGCCCGCGACCAGGTGACCCGCTCTGGGCTGAGCCCGCTGGCGGCGCCGAAGTGCAGGTCGTTGTCGATCATCGCCGCCAGCAGGTTGTGCGCAGCGGTGATCGCGTGGAGGTCGCCGGTGAAGTGCAGGTTGATCTCGTCGGCGGGCTCGACCTGAGCGCGGCCTCCCCCGGTGCCGCCGCCCTTGATGCCGAACACGGGCCCGAGAGACGGCTCGCGCAGGCAGAGCGCTACCCTCGCCCCGAGCCGCCTCAGACCGTCTGCCAGCCCGACGCTGACGGTGGTCTTGCCCTCGCCCGCCTTCGTGGGGGTGATGGCGCTGACCAGGATCAACTCGCCCTGTGTCGACTCGGGCGCGGTCTCGTTCGAGCGCAGCTCGACCTTCGCCTTGTTCCTGCCGTACGGGACGATGCGCCGAGCGTCGATGCCCAGCTCGAGCGCGACCTCGGCGATGGGGCGAAGCGTGATTGGCGCAGTCGGCCCCGTTAGGTCCGTGAGCCGTGCGTCTCGCGAGTCGGGCGTGGCGGGTGCGACGAGGGTGCTCATGGTGCCTCGACGCTAGCCGCGCGCAGCGGGGCGGCGCTGCTTACGAACGTCCCGCCAGCCACGGCCCGGGGAGGGCGGCGAGGCCGATTTAAGTGTGGTTAAAGAGGCCGTGAGCTAAGCTCTGGCAACATGAAACGATTGCGCAGCCAGTGGATCGCGGTCGTCGCGTTGCTGCTGCTGGTCGCGGCCTGCGCGCCGGCTGCCGGCAGGCAGGGGCTCTACTACCAGGCGGACACCCGCGAGATCATCGCGCTGATCGCCAGGTTCGGACCTCAGATCGAGCCGCCCAGCGGCTACAACTACTTCAGCGTCGAATCGGTCAGCGAGACGACCATCTCGCTCAGGGCCGATCCGCTCGTCGGCTTCACGGTGGTCGGCCTCGTGACTGGCATCGCCACCGAGCCCGCGCGCATCAGCGTCACCTCGTTCCAGCAGTCCGACCACGCCCTGGTGGCGATCGGGATCTCGCCGTCGACCCTGCCTGACGTCTACGACGCTCTGGTCGCGATACTCGACTCGCGCTTCAGGAGGTATTAGTGAAAGGCGTCCGGTCTGCGTTCCTGCGGTCGATCCTCGCGCTGGCCATCGTCTCGTCCATGGGGCTGAGCCTCGCCCAGGGCAACTGGCGCGAGATCTACCGCGAGTCCTTCGGCGAGGCCGCGCACCCTCTCTACCTCTTCGGCGGCGTGCTGCAGTTCGGTCCGCGCCAGGACACCCCGTTCATCACGCTGTCGCGCGGCGGCTCGCTGGAGATCATCAACGAGACCGACCCGAACTACATCCGCTACTACTTCGTCGAGCCGCGCCACATCTCCGGTTGGTTCGATTCCCCGAACGCGCCCACGCGTATCAGCGTCTCCGTCAGCGGGCAGTTCGGCGAGTTCCCCGGCGCCGGGCTGGTCTACGGGGTCGATCCCGCCACGCACAGCTTCTACGCTTTCGTGCTGACCGGCGGCGACGGCTACGGGCTCTTCGTCCTGGACGAGGGCGGCTACCGCGCGCTGTTCACCGACACGTCGAGCCAGATATCCCCCGGCCGGCCGACGGTGCTGAGCATCGACGGCAGCGGCCAGGGCCTGAGCCTGTACATAAACGGCTCGCTCGTGAACACCGTCCAGGCCGGCTGGGGCGGCGTCGGGGTCGGGATCATCGCCGCCGGCACCGGCACCTACTTCTTCGACGACTTCGTCATCGAGCTCGGCAGCTTCTGAGGCCGAGGGCGGCTTCGAAGCCTAGCCGTACACACCGTCCACTCTGCGAGACCCAGTGCCCGGAGCCGGGGTAGCGGCCTCGGGCCGCCGCGTGCCCAGGAGCGGCGTGCTCAGGCTTAGAATGGGCCGCACACGAACCGGTTGTGGCGGTGCGCGCGTCAGGCGCGGCGCCCCCTAACTCGATCAGGACGGTGACTGCAAGATGATCGACACAGCGACAGAGGTCCTTCTCAACTACGTCGGGGGCCAGTGGGTGCGGTCCCACTCCCAGGCGCGGCATTCGGTTATCAACCCCGCTACGGCCAGGCCGATCGCCGTCGTGCCGCTCAGCGCCGCCGACGAGGTCGATGCGGCCGTGAAGGCGGCGCTGCCGGCCTTCAAGGCGTGGCGGAACACCCCGGTCACCGACCGCATCAAGCCGCTGTTCAAGTTCAAGGCGCTGCTCGAGAAGCATCAGGACGAGATCGCGCGCACCATCACCAACGAGGCAGGCAAGACCTACGCCGAGTCGGTGGCCGAGGTGGCGCGCGGCGTCGAGAACGTCGAGGTCGCCTGCGGCGCGCCGATACTGATGCAGGGCATCAACAACGAGGACATCGCGCGCGGCATCGACGAGCACATGATCCGCCAGCCGCTTGGAGTCGTGGCCGCGATCACGCCTTTCAACTTCCCGGGCATGGTGCCGTTGTGGTTCTTGCCGTACGCAGTCGCGGCCGGGAACGCTTTCTTGCTCAAGCCGAGCGAGAAGGTGCCGATGACCACGCAGCTTCTCTTCCGCCTGCTGGAGGAGGCCGGCTTCCCGCCCGGCGTCGTCAGCCTGGTGAACGGCGGCAAGGACGCCGTCGACGCGATCTTGCAGCACCCGGACGTCAAGGCGATCTCCTTCGTGGGCTCGACGCCGGTCGCGAAGTACATCTACGCCCAGGCCGCCGCCAACGGCAAGCGCGCACAGTGCCAGGGCGGCGCCAAGAACCCGGCCGTGATCCTCGCCGACGCCGACATGGAGATGTCGACGCGCATCCTCGCCGACTCGGCGTTCGGCTGCGCCGGCCAGCGCTGCCTCGCCACCTCGACCGTGATCACGGTGGGCGAGGCGCGCGGCGAGTTCAGCCAGCGCATCGCCGATGCCGCGGCCAGCCGCAAGGTCGGCTACGGTCTCGAGTCGGGCGTCGAGATGGGCCCGGTCATCAGCGCCGAGTCCCGCGACCGCATCCGCTCCTTGGTGAGCAAGGGCGTCGCCGAGGGCGCCAAGCTCCTCGTCGACGGCATCGAGAAGGAGGTCGACGGCTTCCGCGACGGCTACTTCGTCCACCCGACGGTCTTGGACGACGTCGACCCGCGCAGCACCGTCGGCGCCACCGAGGTCTTCGGGCCGGTGCTGTCGCTGATGCACGCCGCGAGCTTGGATGAGGCCATCGCGATCGTCAACGACAGGCGCTTCGGCAACCAGGCGAGCATCTTCACCTCGTCCGGTGCGGCCGCCAGGCACTTCAGGCACACGGCAATCGCGGGGAACATCGGCGTGAACCTCGGCGTGGCCGCGCCGATGGCGTTCTTCCCGTTCAGCGGCTGGGGCGACAGCTTCTTCGGCGACCTGCACGCTCAAGGCCACCACGGCTTCGAGTTCTTCACCCAGACGAAGGTCGTCGTTGAGCGTTGGCCGCAGCACTGGAGCCGCACGTTCTGAGGGGCCCGCGCGTCTACCTGCGCGTCCGCCTGGAGGTCAGATGAGCCACACGTCGACCCAGCCGTTAGCGCGACTGCGCGAGGCGTTCACCGAGACCTACCCGGCCTACACCGCCAACGAGGCCGTGATCGAGGCGAACCGCTGCCTCTACTGCTTCGACGCGCCGTGCATCGAGGCCTGCCCGACGGACATCGACGTGCCGACCTTCATCCGCAAGATCGCCACCGGCAACACGCTCGGCGCGGCGGTGACGATCCTCGAGTCCAACCTCCTCGGCCACACCTGCGGCCGCGTCTGCCCGGTCGACGAGCTGTGCGTCGGTGCCTGCGTGCTGGGCGAGGAGCACCGCCCCATCGCCATCGGCCGCCTGCAGCGCTACGCCACCGATCACCTGTTCCAGCGCGGCCTGATGCCGTTCGAGAGCGCCAGCCCGACGGGCAAGAGGGTGGCGGTCGTCGGCTCGGGTCCCGCGGGGCTGAGCTGCGCCGGTGAGCTCGCCAAGCGCGGCGCCCAAGTGACCGTGTTCGAGAAGAGCGAGCTGCCCGGCGGCCTGTCTACCTACGGCATCGTCGTGATGCGCGAGCCGGTGGCCGTCTCGCTCGAGGAGGTCGAGCTCGTCAAGCGGCTCGGCGTCGAGGTGAGGACCGGCGTCGAGGTCGGCGTCGACGTCACCGCCCAAGAGCTGCTGGACGGCTTCGATGCCGTCGTGCTCGCCTTCGGTACCGGGCGCGTGCCGCGGCTCGGGATACCGGGCGAGGACGCCGCCGGCGTCATCGAGGCGCTGCCGTTCATCGCCGCTACCAAGCTGGCCGAGAAGGACGGGCTCGAGCGGCTGCGCGACATCCCCGTCGGCCGCGAGGTCGTCGTCGTGGGCGCGGGCAACACCGCCATCGACGCCGCCACTGTGGCCAGGCGCCTGGGCGCCGAGCGCGTCACGATGGTCTACCGAAGAACGCGCGAGGAGATGACCGCCTACGACTTCGAGGTCCGCTTCGTGCAGAACGAAGGGGTCGACATCAGGCTGCTGACCCAGCCGGTGGCGGTCATCGTCGAGGACGGCAGGGTCGTCGGACTGCGCTGCGTGCGTATGCAGCTCGGCGAGCCCGCCGCCGACGGACGCAGGCGCCCCGTGCCGGTGCCGGACAGCGAGTTCGACCTGCCCTGCGACCAGGTCATCAAGGCGATAGGCCAGGAGAAGCTCGGCGCCACCTTCACCGCCTTCGGGGTCCAGACCGAGGGTGGGTACGTGGTCACGGCGCCCGATCTCTCGACCAGCAACCCGAAGGTGTTCGCGGCCGGCGACTGCGTCAGGCTCAGCGGCGACGCGCTCACGGTGACGGCGGCGCGGGACGGCAAGATCGTGGCTCGCACCGTCGCGAGGGCGCTCGGCATCGAAGAGGCTCCCCCGGAGCAGGTGACCGGCCGCGCGATCCTCACCGGGCCCGGCGTCAGCAGCTTCGGCTCGGCCGGATCCTCGCACGAGCCGGGCGCGCCGGCGGGAGGTGCGGCACGTGGCTGACCTGACCACCGACTTCGCCGGCATCCGCAGCCCGAACCCGTTCTGGCTCGCGTCGGCGCCGCCGACCAACTCCGCCTACCAGATCAACAAGGCGTTCGAGTACGGCTGGGGCGGGGCCGTGTGGAAGACGATCGGCGACCCGGTACTCAACGTCTGCAACCGCTACGGCGCCTTCGAGTACGGCGGCAAGCGTCTCATCGCGATCAACAACGTCGAGCTGATCTCGGACAGGCCGCTCGACGTGAACCTGCGCGAGATCCGCGAGATCAAGAAGCTGTGGCCGGATCGCGCGGTCATCGTCTCCGCGATGGTCTCGAGCAACGAGCAGGCGTGGAAGACCATCGTGCAGCAGATCGAGGACACCGGCGCCGACGGCATCGAGCTGAACTACGGCTGCCCGCACGGCATGAGCGAGCGCGGCATGGGCGCCGCGGTCGGTCAGGTCCCCGAGTACTGCGAGATGATCACGAGCTGGGTGACCGCAGCGGCGAGCATCCCCGTCATCGTCAAGCTCACCCCGAACGTGACCAACATCGTGCCGCCGGCGCATGCCGCGATCGCGGGCCGCGCGGACGGCATCTCGCTGATCAACACGATCAACTCGATCGCCGGCGTCGACCTCGACAGCTTCGAGCTGCGCCCCAACGTCGGCGGCAAGGGCAGCCACGGCGGTTACGCCGGCCCGGCCGTGCGGCCGATCGCGCTGCACCTGCTGTCGCAGGTCTCCTCCGATCCCAAGTTCCAGGAGTCGGGCCTGCCGATCTCCGGCATGGGCGGTATCGAGACCTGGCGCGATGCGGCGGAGTTCCTGCTGCTCGGCGCCACCAGCCTCCAGGTCTGCACCGCGGTCATGCACTACGGCTTCAGGCTCATCGAGGAGCTGACCGACGGCCTGTCCAACTGGCTCGACGAGAAGGGCGCTAAGTCGATCAATGAGGTCATCGGCGCCTCGGTGCCGCGCATCTCGCACTTCGGCGACTTCGACCTGGCCTTCAAGTCGGTCGCGCTGATCGACGAGAGCAAGTGCATCAAATGCAACCTGTGCTTCGTAGCCTGCGACGAGGGCGCGCACCAGTGCATCGACCTCACCGTCGATGGCGCCCGCATCGACCCGGCCGCCTACGCCGGCAGCGTCAAGCCGCAGCCGCAGGTGCGCCAGGAGGACTGCGTCGGCTGCGACCTGTGCAGCCTGGTGTGCCCGGTCGACGGCTGCATCACGATGGTCGAGGTGCCGCCGACGCGGCCGAGGGTTACCTGGAACGAGCTCGTCCGCACCCGGCCGGACGTGACCACGGACTGGGATGCGATGATGGCCTACCGCCGCGAGGTCGGCATAGACATTCACTAGTCAGTCACCGGACGTCCGCCAGATGCACGCCAGACGTCCGCTGTGTTCGTGTCGGGCCGCGCGCAACCTGCGGTCCTCGCACAAGGAAGGGGCTAGCAGTGAGCCTGCTGATCAAGAACGGCGAGGTCGTGACGGCTGGCGGACGCCAGCGCGCCGACGTCTACTGCGAAGGCGAGACGATCACCAGCATCGGGACGAACCTGAGCGCGCCCGCCGGCGCCGAGGTCATCGACGCGACCGGCAAGTACGTGTTCCCAGGCTTCATCGACCCGCACGTGCACATCTACCTGCCGTTCATGGGCACGAAGTGCAAGGACGACCACCGGACCGGCAGCCAGGCGGCGCTGGTCGGCGGCACCACCACCTACCTCGAGATGCTGGCTCCGAGCGGCCAGGAAGACCTGATGGAGGGCTACAGGCACTGGCTCGCCCTCGCCGAGGACAACAGCGCCTGCGACTACAGCTTCCACATCGGCGTCACGCGCTTCGACGACAAGACGCAAGCTCAGCTGCGCGAGATCGTCAGGGACGGCATGACGTCGTTCAAGGTGTTCCTCGCCTACGCCGGCTTCTTCGGCGTGACCGACGAGGAGCTGTACGGCGCGCTGAAGCTCGCCAAGGAGCTCGGCGTGATCGTCTGCGCCCACTGCGAGAACTCGGGCGTGATCTCGGCGCTGCAGAAGTCGTTCCTGGCCGAGGGCAAGACCGGGCCGGAGTGGCACGAGCCGAGCCGGCCGGAGGAGGTCGAGGCCGAGGGCACCGCGCACTTCGCCACCTTCCTCGAGGTGACCGGCGCCACCGGTTACGTGGTGCACCTCAGCTGCGCGGGAGCACTGAGGGCCGCCGTCGACGCCAAGCTGCGCGGCGTGCCGATCTCGATCGAGGCTGTGATCCCGCACCTGCTGCTAGATGCGACCTACGCCGAGCGGCCTGACTTCGAGGGCGCCAAGTACGTGATGTCGCCGCCGCTGCGCCGCAAGGAGAACCAGCGCGCGCTGTGGGACGGCCTCGCCAGCGGGCTCATCGACACCGTCGGCACCGACCACGCGCCGTTCGATTTCGAGAGCCAGAAGACGATGGGCAAGGGCGACTTCACCAAGATCCCCAACGGCATGCCCGCCATAGAGGACCGCGTCAACCTGCTCTACACCTACGGCGTCAGCCGCGGGAACATGAGCCTCGAGCGCTTCGTCAGCGCCGCCTCGACCCGCGCCGCGCAGCTCTTCGGGCTCTACCCGCGCAAGGGCACCATCGCGGTCGGCGCCGATGCCGACCTCGTCGTCTACGACCCCGCCTACCGTGGCGTCGTCAGCGCGTCGACCCACAAGATGAACGTCGACTACAGCGCGTTCGAGGGCGTCGAGATCGACGGGCGGCCCAGTGTAGTGACCGTGCGCGGCCAAGTAGCGGCAAGAGACGGCGAGTTCGTCGGCGACGCCAGCCGCGGCCGACTGCTGAGGCGGACACCGCTGGATGGCTGAAGGCCGCTCCATGGCTGGCGGCGAAGGCAGTGCCGGCGCGGTCGGCACCGGCCGTGCTGCGGCTCCGCTCATCGAGGTCGCCGGCGTCTCGAAGGTGTTCAACGTCGGCAAGGCCGAGGCCGTCGCGCTGCAGGGCGCCGACCTGGCGGTAGGCGACGGCGAGTTCGTCAGCCTCATCGGGCCCTCCGGCTGCGGCAAGACGACGCTGATGCGCCTGATCGCCGACCTGCTCGAGCCGACCAGCGGCGAGATCCGCGTCGCCGGCAAGACGCCGAGGCAGGCGCGCGAGGACCGCGAGTACGGCTACGTCTTCCAGTCGCCGGTGCTCTACGACTGGCGCAGCGTGCTCGCTAACGTGATGCTCCCGCTCGAGATCATGGGCTACCCGCGCGCCGAGCGCAGGCAGCGCGCCGAGGAGATGCTGAAGCTCGTCGGGCTCGAGAGCTTCCACCGGCAGTACCCGTGGCAGCTCTCCGGCGGCATGCAGCAGCGCGTCTCGATCGCCAGGGCCCTCGCCTTCGACCCGAAGCTGCTGCTGATGGACGAGCCGTTCGGCGCCCTTGACGAGATCACGCGCGAGGCGATGAACTTCGAGCTGCTCAGGCTGTGGCGGCAGACGGGGAAGACGGTCGTCTTCGTCACCCACTCGATACCCGAAGCCGTCTTCCTCTCGACCAAGATCGTCGTGATGAGCTCGCGCCCTGGCCGCATCGTCGAGGTCATCGACGTCGACCTGCCCCAGCCGCGCTCGGTGGAGACGCGCGAGAGCGCGCTGTTCTTCGAGCTGACCACGCGCGTGCGCGAGGGGCTCAGAGGCAACTACGGCGCCGATGCCGCGCGCGCCGCAGCAGCGCAATCGGAACAGCCGGGCTCGGTCTCGCGGGCCAGCGACAGCGGCTACTGAGCATGGCTGGCGGCCGGTCGGTGGTCAAGGGCGCGCTGCCCGTCATCGTGGTCGTGGCCGTCCTGACGGCCCTCATGTACCCGCTGGCGCTGCTCTTCGGCCTGCCGCTGGCGCGCCAGCGGATGGACAACCTCGCCAACTGGGTGAGGGTGACGAGCACGCTGATACCGCTTGACCGAGTGCCTGACGGCGCCGATGAGCCAGGAGAGCATCGGCGACTGCGGTTCTTCGCGAACGTCGTCGATCCGTCGGCGGGGGCCTCCTCCACCGGCTCGTCCGACGAGCAGATGGGCCACGTCGGCCCGGCGCCGCTCGGTCCACGAGAGGCGGTTCTGGTGCAGAACGGGGCGCCTCTCGGCGTCTCGTTTAGGGTCGACGGGGGCGAGGTAGTGCTCGAGCCTACGCCGCTCCCGGTGCTGCCGCCGCTGCTCCGGTGGGACGCCGCGCCGCTGACGCCCGTCGAGGGCAGCGGGTCGCGCCTGTTCCAGGTCCCCGCCGTCGACAGCGTGCTCTACCTCGGCGACAGGCTGCTGCGTCCAGGCGCGGTCGCCTCGCTCGAGCGCGCCGATGGGGTCAGGACGACCTTCACGTTCCCTGCCGAGCACGGTCCCGTGGCCGTCGGCAGTCGCCTGCTCGGTGAGGACGAGCTCAGCGCGGATGGCGCCGAGGTCACCCTGCTGGCGCCGCCGCCCTTCAACGCCAACGTCCAGCGCGTCACCGGCGACTACATCGTGCTCGACGCCGCAGCGGGCATCGTCGGCCTGGTCGAGAGCGCGCCACAGGCGCCGCGCAGCGCCACCGGGGTGCTGAGCCTGGCCGAGCGGCTGACCGGCGACATCGACGGCGTCAACCGGCGCTTCACGCTGCAGCATGCGCCGCTGATCGAGACCGACCCCGGCCGCAGGCTGTTCCTCGACGCCACGGAGCTATCCGGCGCCGCCGAGCGCCCCTCCGAGCGAGTCGACGGCGTCAGGAGCGAGTTCACCTTCCCCGGCACCAGCGGCATCGTCACCGTCGACGGCGCGGAGCAGAGCGAGGGCGTCGACTTCGTCAGGGACGGAACCGTCATCGCGTTCAGGACACCGCCGGCGCGCAACGCGGCGCTGAGACAGTATCGCGACTACCTCGTCAGCGACCTGACGAGCGGCGCCGTGACCTTGACCACCGCGCCGGCGCCCGGCAGCGTGGTCTGGACCTCTGCCTACAGCTACTACGACAGGCCCGCTTGCGGCGAGACGGCTTACGAGTGCTTCCTCAGCCTGCCGCAGCACCCCGTGCCGTTCCCTCACTGGATCGCGGCGCGCCTAGGCCCGTTCTTCACGACGTACCCGCTCGCCGACCCGCGCAGCGTCGTCAGGGCCATCGTCTACACGGCCGGCGGCACGCTGACCGCGCTGGCGCTCGGGGCGCTGGCAGGAGTGCTGCTGGCAGTGGTGTTCGTGTGGGTCAGGCCGTTCGAGAGGGCTCTGCTGCCGTGGGTGATCGCCTCGCAGACGATCCCCGTGATCGCGCTGGTGCCGGTGCTCGTCATGCTGCTCGGCAACGCAGGCGTCACCGTGCAGACCAGCCTCCTGCCGACGGCGATCATCGGCGCTTACATCGCCTTCTTCCCGGTAACGGTCGGGACGGTGACCGGCCTGCGCTCGGTGGACCCGCTCGCCCTCGACCTCATGAAGGGCTACGCCGCCACGCCGTGGGAGGTGTTCGCCAAGGTCAGGTTCCCCGCGGCGGTCCCGTTCTTCTTCACCAGCCTCAAGCTCGGCGCCGCGGCCGCCCTGGTGGGCGCGCTGGTGGCCGAGGTCGAGTCGAACAACAGGCGCGGGCTCGGCTACGCGATCATCGGCCAGGTGCAGGCGGGTGACGTGGCCGACGTGTGGATCCTGCTCATCGTCGCTGCGCTCCTCGGCATCGGGCTCGTCGCGCTCGTAGGGCTGGCGCAGCGGTGGTTGGCGCCGTGGCAGAGGCGCGAGGTGGAGACTTGACCCGCGCTCTCTCCGCCCAAAGGCGTGCGCCGGTAGTGGGCGGGCTGTTGCCTGGCGCTCTGCTGCTCGTGACGGCGGCGGCCGGACTGGCCGGCCCGGTGGCGGTCGACGCCCCCGGCCTCGCCCTGGTGAGCGCCGCGTCCCCGCTGCTGCCCGTCGCGCTGGCGGCTGCTCTCGGGCTGCTGTCCGTCAGGCGCCCATGGGCGGATGCCGGTGCCGTGACCCTCGCGCTCGTCTCCGCTCTGCTCGCTGTCCTCGCTCAGCACACGCGATCCGGCACCGCCGCGATGGGCGGTTGGGGCTACTGGCTGACGCTCGCGGGGAGCCTGCTGGCCGCCGCCTACGTCACCGGCCGGCTCACCTTGGCGCAGAGCGGCGAGGAAGAGGGCGGCACAGTTGCGAGCATCCAGCGCATCCTGCCGGCCGCGGTCGTGCCGTTCCTGCTGCTGCTGACCTGGGAGGGCCTGGTCGTCGGCAACCGCGTGCCGACAGGGATCTTCCCGCGCGTCTCCGACATCGGCTCTGCCCTGGCGGCCTCGTGGCGCGTGCTCCTCGCCGACGCCTACCTGACCTTCGTCAAGGAGGTGCTGTTCGGTTTCAGCGTCGGTCTCGCCGCCGGCTTCCTGGCCGGCACCGCGATAGCGTTCAGCGGCTTTCTTAAGCGCGGCTTCCTGCCGCTGGCGACCGCGTTCGGCGCGGTGCCGATCGTCGGCCTCGCGCCGGTGCTGGGCCGCGCGCTCGGCGTCAACTGGGAGTCGAAGGCCGCCGTCGTCGTCATCGTCACGTTCTTCCCCGTGGTGCTCAACGTCGTGCAGGGACTCACGTCGGTCGACCCGCTGCGCCTCGAGCTGCTGCGGTCCTACGGCGCCAGCCCGCTGGCCGTGTTCTTCAAGCTCAGGCTGCCCAACGCGCTGCCGTACCTGTTCAACGCGCTCAAGGTGGCCGTCGTGGTGGCCGTCGTGAGCGTGATAGTCGCCGAGTTCCTCATCCCGGGACCTCCAAACGGTCTCGGACAGCGGATCAGTCTCTCGGCGCACCGCGGCGCCTTCGACATCGTGTTCGCCGCGATCCTGGTGTCGAGCGTGATCTCGATGCTGCTCTACTGGGGCGTGACCATGCTGGAGAGGATCTTCACCGCCTGGCACCCTTCGGCGCGCAGCAAGTAGCGCCTGCTTACCGCGCTCACCGACGCTGTAGAATGCGAGAAGTCTCACAGGAGGTGGTAGATGTCCAGGTTCGTCAAGCTAGGCATCGTCGCGCTGTTGCTCTCCGCTGCGGTGGCATCGGCCCAGGGTCTGATCGAGATCAACTTCCAGTCGAAGTGGTTCCCGCAGGCCCAGTTCGCCGGCTACTTCGTGGCGCAGGACCTCGGCTTCTACGCCGAGGAGGGACTGACGGTCAACATCCTCGACGGCGGCAACGTCAACCCGACCGTGCAGGTCGCGTCCGGCAACGCCGACTTCGGCACCGACTGGGTGGCGAACATGCTCGCCCAGCGCGAGCAGGGCCTCGACGTCGTCGCGATCGCGCAGATCTTCCAGACCTCCGGCTACCGCATGGTCGCCCTCAGCTCGTCGGGCATCGAGGAGATCGCCGACATGGCAGGCCGCAAGGTCGGCGTGTGGGCCTTCGGCAACGAGTTCGCCGCCGAGGCCGTGTTCGCGGCTGCCGGCTTCACCTCGAACCTCGACCCGACCCAGACCAACCCGGACATCGACGCGGTCGTGTACGCCTTCGATCCCTCGCTGGTGTTCCCCAACGAGGTCGACGTCGCCAGCGCGATGACCTACAACGAGCTCGACCAGATCATCGGCCTCGGCTACGAGCTCGACGTCCTGAGCGTGCTCGACCCGGCCGACATCGGCGCCGACCTGCTCGAGGACAACATCTTCACCACCCCCGCGCTGCTCGCGAACCCGAACTTCAAGGGCTCGGGCTTGAGCGGCCGCGAGGTCGCCGAGCGCTTCTTGCGCGCCACCATCCGCGGCTGGGAGTACGCCGTCGCCAACCAGGAGGAGGCCGTGCAGATCGTCCTCGCCCACTGCGGTGAGACCTGCGCCGGCTCCGGCAGCCGCCAGAGCCCGCTGATCCACCAGACCTGGCAGATGGCCGAGGTCGCCAAGCTCGTGATGCCGACGTCAGGCACGCAAGTCGGTGCCCTTGACCGCGCGGCGTTCGACCGCTCGGTGGCCCTGCTCGTCGACGTCGGCCTGCTGAGCCAGAGCGTCTCGTTCGACGACGTGGTGACCACGAGCGTCTACGACGCGGTGAGGTAGCGCCCCGCTGCCGCCTAGTTCACATGTTTCTCTCACGAATCGCGTAGACTCATAGCGCTTCGAGAGAGCGATGGACCGCTAGCGCGCAGCGGCGCGAGGCTCAGCTAGCTCGAAGCAGGCGGGCTGAGGCACACGGGCCGGGGAGCTGGCAGCAAGGCCCGAAGCCTGCCGGACGCCTTGGACGGGCGCGCAGCCGCGCGCACCTTCCGGCGGGAGAGGTTGGTACATGGAGACCTGGTTACCGATCATCATCCAGTTGGTTGCGGGCGCCATCGGCGGGAACTTGGCCGGAGGGCGCGGCAAGGGGCTAGGAGGCACCGGCAACACCATCGCCGGCGCCGCGGGCGGGGTAGGCCTCGCCCAACTGCTGCAGCTGCTTGGCCTCGGGGCCGGCGGCACCTCGACCGACCTGATGTCGCTGCTGACCTCGATCGTCGGTGGCGGCGCGGGCGGCGGCATCCTGACCGCCATCCTCGGCTCCGTCATGGGTGGCAACAAGAAGGCCTGAGGCTCCAGCAAGACGGATCCGCGGCGGGCCGGGACCGATCCCGGCCCGCCGCGTCGTTCAGTCGGTACGCCGCGCCT
>CAYYOK010000074.1:0-3787 GCA_964473205.1 uncultured bacterium
GCCGGCTCGTAGATCTACATCGGCACCCAGGGCATCCTGCAAGGCACCTTCGAGACGTTCGCCGCCGCGGCTCGCCGTCACTTCGGCGGCTCGCTGGCCGGCACGCTGACGGTCACGGCCGGGCTCGGCGGCATGGGCGGCGCTCAGCCGCTGGCCGTCACGCTCAACGGCGGCGCGGCGCTGGTCGTCGAGATCGACGGCAGCCGCATCGACCGCCGCCTGGCCACGCGCTACTTAGACGAGGCCACCGACGACCTGGCGGACGCGCTCCGTCGGGTCGAGGCTGCCAGGCGCGAGCGCAGGCCGCTCTCGGTGGGGCTTCTCGGCAACGCCGCCGAGGTGCTGCCGGAGCTGGTGCGGCTGGGCGTGGCCGTCGACCTCGTCACGGACCAGACCAGCGCGCACGACCCGCTCTACGGCTACGCGCCGCCGGCGGCGGCGGACGAGGACCTGGCCGCCGCCCGCCGCGCCGACCCGGCCGGCTACCGCGCCAGGGTGCTGGCCGCGATGGCCGATCACTGCCGCGCGATGGTCGACCTGTCGCAGGCGGGCGCGGTGGCGTTCGACTACGGCAACAACCTCAGGGCCTTCGCCCGCGAGGCCGGCTTCGAGGACGCGTTCTCCTACCCCGGCTTCGTGCCGGCGTTCATCCGTGACCAGTTCTGCGAAGGTCGCGGACCGTTCCGCTGGGTCGCGCTGTCCGGCGACGAGGAGGACATCTACAAGACCGACGCGGCGCTGCTGAAGGAGTTCGCCGGCGACACCAGCCTCGAGCGCTGGCTGACCGAGGGCGTCAAGACCTTCGAGTTCCAGGGGCTGCCGGCGCGCATCTGCTGGCTCGGCTACCGCGAGCGCGACCGCGCCGGCCGGCTCTTCAACCGCATGGTCGCCGCGGGCGAGCTGAAGGCGCCGATCGTCATCGGCCGCGACCACCTCGATGCCGGCTCGGTGGCCAGCCCTTATCGCGAGACCGAGGCGATGTTAGACGGCTCCGACGCCGTCGCCGACTGGCCGCTGCTCAACTTCGCGCTCAACGCCGTCAGCGGCGCGGCCTGGGTCAGCTTCCACCACGGCGGCGGCGTCGGCATGGGCTATAGCCTCCACGCCGGCCAGGTGACCGTGGCCGACGGTTCGCCCGAGGCCGACGAGAGGCTGCAGCGCGTGCTGACCAACGACCCTGGCACCGGCGTCATGCGCCACGCCGACGCCGGCTACCCCGAGGCGCTGCGCGCGGCCGAGCAGCGCGGCATCGACCTGCCTGGGCTCGGCCGTCACGAGCGGTGAGCCGCGGGCTGCGCCTGCTGCGCGGGATCAGCGAGCTCTACACCCCGTTCGAGCGCGTCGCCGAAGCCGCGCTGGTGTTGGGCGGCGACACGGTCGAGTGGGTGGGCGCCGAGGTCGACCTGCCCGCGGAGTACCGCTCGCTTCACGGCGAGAACCTCGGCGGTCGGGGCGTGCTGCCCGGCCTGGTCGACTCGCACACGCATCTGGTGTGGGCGGGAAGCCGCGTGGGCGAGTACGTCGCCCGCTCGCGCGGCGCCAAGTACGAGGAGATCCTGGAGGCGGGCGGCGGCATCCACGCGACCGTGGCGGCCACGCGCGCCGCCGGCGACAGCGCCCTTCTGGCGCTCGCCAGGATGCGCGCCGGCGCGTTCCTGCGAGGGGGGGTGACGTCACTCGAGATCAAGTCCGGCTACGGGCTCGACACCCAGAGCGAGCTGAGGATGCTGCGGGTGGCGCGCGAGCTCGGCATGCAGGGGCCGCAGCGCGTCACGACGACCCTGCTGGCGCACGTGCCGGACCCTCGCACGACCAGGGAGAGTTACGTCGAGAGCTTCGTCCAGGAGACCATCCCGGCCGCCGCCGCTCAGGGGCTGGCCGACGCGGTGGACGTCTTCTGCGACCGCGGCGCCTTCACCCTGAGCGAGGCGCGCGCGATCCTCGAGGCCGCGAAGGCGCACGGCCTGCAGGTCAAGGCGCACGCCGAGCAGCTCAGCCATACGGGCGCCGCGAAGCTGGTGGCGGAGCTCGGAGGCGTCTCGGCCGACCACCTGGAGCGGAGCGACGCGAGCGACTGGGAAGCCCTCGCCGCCGCCGACAGCGTGGCGACGCTGCTGCCGGGCGCCGCGGTGATCCTCGGCATGTCGCTGCCGCGCGCGGCGGCGTTGCGGACGACGGGGGTCAAGACGGCCATCGCCAGCGATCACAACCCCGGCTCGAGCCCGCTGTACGGCCTGCTGCCGGCGCTGCAGCTGGCCACCGCGCTCGCCGGTTTCTCGGTCGAGGAGGCGCTCGTGGCCGGCACGGCCAACGCCGCCGACGCCCTCGGGCAGCCTCGCTGGGGGCGCCTCGCTGCCGGCTCGCTCGCCGACTTCCTCGTCGTCGACGGGCCCGAGGCGCTGCTGCCCCTCTACAGCTGGGGTCACTCGCGGCTCTACGAGATGGTCATCGGCGGCACCAGCGTGTGGCGCAAGGACGGCTGAGGTCGCTCAGCCTCGCTTCCCGATCCGCCCCAGATGCGTGTTCTGGAACGAGTCTGGGTACTTGAGGCCGTAACCGAACAGCCTGTCGAGGCTGGCGTGGCCGTAGAGCACCAGGCCGGCCAGCAGCAGCCACCAGACGGGCTCGCGCACGGCCGCAGCGGAGCCGGCGAACGTGGGGACCAGCGAGACGGCCAGCGCCAGCAGCGCCACGCCCTTGTGGTGCAGCAGGTTGTAGCTGAAGGCCCCCACGCGCGGCCCAGCCAGGTAACCGAGCATGCCGATGTCGGGACCGACGAGGAGCAGCGGGTAGCACCACCACGGCGCGCCGACGATCGCCAGCAGCCCTACGGCGGCGCCCAGCTGCGCGACCTCCTCGAGCTTCAGCAGCAGCTTCACGGCGCCGCACCGTCGGCACCGGCGTGGCCGTCCCACCACGCCGCCAGCGTCTCGCCCAGCAACCGCGCGGCGAGCAGTGCGCTCCTGCCGCTGGGGTCGAGCTCGGGGCTGAGCTCGGTCAGGTCGACGGCCACCAGCCGGTTGCGGGCGACCACCGCCTCGATCAGCGCGACGACCTGGGCGAAGCCGAGCCCTCCCGGCTCGGGGCTGCTGGTGCCCGGCAGCTCGGCCGGGTCGAGCGCGTCGACATCGATGCTGAGGTAGACCGGCGCGCCGCCGGGAAGCCGCGCCAGCGCGGCACGCAGGTCGGCGTGCACCTCTGCCGCGCCGATCAGCACGTGCCCGCGCCGGCGCGCGGCCGCGAAGGCCTCGGCGTCGGCGCGCAGACCCCTGAGGCCGACCGTCGTGATCGTCCCCAGCGAGGGCAGCGCCTCGGCGGCGCGGCGGAACGGGCTCGAGTTGCTGAAGCGGGTGCCGTTGCGCTCGTCGCTGAAGTCGAGGTGGGCGTCGAGCTGGACGACCGCCAGGCCCTCGACGTCGGCGAACGCCTCCAGCAGTGGGTAGCTGACCGAGTGGTCGCCGCCGACGAACAGCGGCAGGCGCGCGAGCTGCCTGAGCCGCCTGGCCGCCGCCGAGATGCGCGCCCTGGTGTCGGCGTGCTCGAGCTGGTCGGGGTCGACGTCGCCCGCGTCGGCGAGCCTCGCACCGGCGAGGCGCCGCCTGTCGTTGGCGAAGTGGTAGTAGCCCTCCGGCGGCAGCGCGAAGCGCCCGCTCGCTTGCCTGACCGCCGCGGGCGCGAAGCGCGCGCCCGGCCGGTAGCCGACGGCGAAGTCGAACGGCACGCCCAGGAAGGCGGCGTCGTAAGGCTCGGTCAGCGACGGCACACCGGCAGCGCCCCACGCCACGTA
>CAYYOK010000074.1:3797-16632 GCA_964473205.1 uncultured bacterium
GAAGAAGGTGGCCGGGCCTGTGAAGGTCAGCTCGGTGTGGCGGGCGGAGGGCTCGGCCGCCCGGTGGCCTCCCGCGCCCGCGCCGTCGCGGCGGCGATCTGCGCTCACCTCAGGTCTCCGGTCAAGGGGGCCACCGCGCTCAGCAGCGAGCCTTCGGCCACGGCACCTGCGAGCACCCGGAGGTCGGGGGCCAGGTAGCGGTCGGCGGCCAGGGCCGGCACGCGCTCCCTCACCCAGGCGTGGGCGGCGGCGACGGCGGACGACGGCCTCAGTGGCGCGCGGAACTCCAGCGCCTGAGCTGCCGCCATCAGCTCGACGGCGACGACGTGCCTGGCGTTGCCGACCACCTCGAGCAGCTTGCGGCTGGCGTGAGCGCCCATCGACACGTGGTCCTCCTGGTTCGCGCTGGTGGGAATCGAGTCGACCGACGCCGGATGCGCCAGCACCTTGTTCTCGCTGACCAAGGCCGCCGCGGTGTACTGCGCCACCATCAGCCCGGAGTTGAGGCCGCCCTCGGGCGTGAGGAAGGCCGGCAGGCCCGACAGGGCCGGGTTGACGAGCTGCTCGACGCGCCGCTCGCCGATGTTCGCCAGCTCGGCGACCGCGATCGCGGCGAAGTCGGCTGCCAACGCCAGGGGCTGGCCGTGGAAGTTGCCGGCCGACACCACCTGCTCCTCGGCGCTGAAGATCAGCGGGTTGTCGGTGACGCTGTTGATCTCGACCTCGAGCACGCCCCTGAGGTAGGCGAGGGCGTCGCGCGTCGCGCCGTGGACCTGCGTCACGGCCCTCAGCGAGTAGGCGTCCTGCACGCGGCCGCAGTCCTCGTGGGAGGCGTTGATCTCCGAGTCCGTCAGCAGCCTTCGCATGTTGGCCGCCGTGGCGGCGGCCCCGGCGTGCGGTCGCAGGCGGGTGACGAGCTCGCTGAACGGCACGTGGCTGCCCATCAGCCCCTCGACCGTCATGGCGGCCGCGACGTCGGCGTGCCGCGCCAACGACTCGGCCTCCAGCAGGCCGGCGACGAGCAGCGCGCTCATCATCTGCGTGCCGTTGATCAGCGCCAGCCCCTCCTTGGCCTCGAGCTCCAACGGCGCCAGGCCGGCGCGCCTCAGCGCCTCGGCGCCGCCGAGCCTCTCCCCCTCGTAGGTCGCCTCGCCCTCGCCGATCAGCGGCAGGGCCAGGTGGGCGAGGGGCGCCAGGTCGCCGGAGGCGCCGACCGAGCCCTTGGCCGGCACGACCGGCAGTACGCCGGCCTTCAGGAGCCCCAGCAGCGCGTCGATGACCTCGGGTCTGACGCCGGAGTAGCCGATCGCCAGCGACTGCGCCCTCAGCAGCAGCATCGACCTGACGATGGGGTCGGGCAGCGGCTCGCCGACGCCGACGGCGTGGGAGAGCAGGAGGTTGCGCTGCAGCTGCTTCACCTGCTCGGGGGCGATCTTGGTGGTGGCGAAGCGCCCGAAGCCGGTCGTCACGCCGTAGACGGTCGCCCCGGTGGCGAGCAGCCTATCGACGTAGGCGCGGTTGGCGCGGACGCGCTGGCGCGCGCGCTCTGACAGCAGGACCGCCACGGCGCCATGCGCCACGCGGGCCACGTCCCCGATCGTCAGGGTCAGGTCTAGGTCGATGGTGTCCGAGCCGCTTGCTCGATGGTGGATCACATCGCTCGCTCCAAACGTCCGAGCAGCGTCTCGAGCCGCGCCTTGACGTCCTCGGCCTCGGCGAGCCGGCGACGCTCCTCCTCGACGACCTCGGCCGGCGCGTTGGCGACGAACCGCTCCTGAGCCAGCTTGTGCGACGAGCGTTCGAGCTCCTTCTCGACCTTGGCCAGGCGGCCGCGCTGGCGCGCCACGTACTCGCCCAGGTCGACCTGGCCGGCCAGCGGCAGCGTCAGCTCCAGGCCGGCGAGCGGACGGCTCAGGTTCGCTCCCGCAGCGCCGACGGCGGACGCCTCGCTCAGGCTCGCCCGCGCCAGCGGCTCGAACAGGCCCGCCTGGGCGAGCAGCTCGGAAGCTGCCGGTCCGCTGACCTCGAGGCTCAGCCTGGCCGCCGGGTCGATCTCGGCCTCGGCACGCAGCGCCCGCGCGGCCGTCACCGCCTCCTGCAGCCGCCCGAACTCCCGCTCGGCCTCCTCGTCGACCAGCGCTGCGTCGAAGACAGGCCACTCCTCCCAGGCGATCTGCCGCTCGGCACCGAGGGTCTGGTGCAGCTCGGACGTCACGAACGGCACCAACGGGTGCAGCAGCTTCAGGGTCTGGCGCAGCACGAAGGCCAGGGTAGCGGCCGTGCCGGCGTCCGACGCGCGCAGCCCTGGCTTGGCCGCCTCCAGGTACCAGTCGCAGAGCTCCGACCACACGAACTCGTAGAGCGCCCGGTTGGCGGCGCCGAGGTCGAACTCCTCGAGCGAGGCGGTCACCTCCCTGACGGCGGTCTGCAGGCGCGAGAGGATCCACCTGTCGGCGAGGTTGGCGCTGCCTGGCCCCCCGGCGGCGCCAGGGGTCGATCCGCCCGCTTCGGCGGCGAAGGCGCCGCTGAGCGAGGCGAAGCGCGCCGCGTTCCACAGCTTCGTGCAGAAGTTGCGGCCCATCGCGAGCTGGCGGTCGTCCCAGCGCACGTCCTGTCCGCCGGTCGCGGCGCGGGTCAGCGCGAAGCGCAGGGCGTCGGCGCCGTACTCGCCGATGGCTTCGAGCGGGTCGATGCCGTTGTTCTTCGACTTCGACATCTTCTGGCCCTTGGCGTCGAGCACCAGGCCGTGCAGCAGCACGTCGGCGAACGGCGCCTGGCCGGTGAACTCGTAGCCGGCGATCTGCATGCGCGCGACCCAGAAGGCGAGGATGTCGTAGCCGGTCACCAGCACGCTGGTCGGGTAGAACTTGCGGTAGAACGGGTCTTCCTCGTCGGGCCAGCCCAGCGTGCTGAACGGCCACAGGTTCGAGCTGAACCAGGTGTCGAAGACGTCCTCGTCCTGCCTCAGGTCGAGCCCGGCGTAGCGCGGGTCGTCGGGCGGGTCGAGATCCGGCGCGTCGGGCGAGGGCACGTAGATGTTGCCGTCAGGGTCGTACCAGGCGGGGATGCGATGCCCCCACCAGAGCTGGCGCGAGATGCACCAGTGCCTCAGGTTGCCGAGCCAGTCCCTGTTGACCTTGCCGAAGCGCTCGGGCGTGAACCTCGTGTCGCCGGCGTCGAGCCCGGCGAGCACCGCAGCGGCGCCGGGGTCGGTGTCGTAGAACCACTGCAGGGACAGAAGCGGCTCGACGGGCTGGCCGGTGCGCTGCGAGAGGCCGATGGGCGCCAGGTGATCGCGCCGCCCCACCACGGCACCGGCCGCTTCGAGCGCCGCGACGACATCGGGCCTGACCTCGAAGCGGTCGCGTCCGCGGAACTCGGCCGGCACCAGGTCGCCGATCAGCTTGGCCTCGAGGTCGATGACGCTGGGCATCTCCAGCCCGTGGCGCTCGCCGATCTCGTAGTCGAGCGGGTCGTGCGCCGGCGTCACCTTGAGCGCGCCGGTACCGAAGCCGATCTCGACGGCCTCGTCGGCGATGACCGGGATCCACCTGTCGGTCAGCGGGATACGCGCCCGCTTTCCGATCACGCCGGCGTAGCGCTCGTCGTCAGGGTGCACGGCGACGGCGGTGTCGGCGAAGATCGTCTCCGGCCTGGCCGTCGCGATCCGCACGTCGCCGCCGCCTTCGAGCTCGTAGGCGAGCTCGAACAGGATCGTCTGGCGGTCCTCGCGGTCCACCTCCAGGTCGGATAGAACGGTCTGGCTGACCGGATCCCAGTTGACGATGCGCTCCTTGCGGTAGACCTTGCCCTCGCTGAAGAGCTTGACGAACTGCAACCTGACGGCGGCCGACAGACCCTCGTCCATCGTGAAGCGCGTGCGGTCCCACGAGGCGCTGATCCCGAGGCGCTGAAGCTGCTCGATGATCACGCCGCCGTACTTCTCGCGCCACTGCCACACGCGCTCCAGGAAGCGCGCGCGGCCGAGCTCGAAGCGCGAGGTGCCCTCGGCCTTCAGCGCCCTCTCGACCTGCACCTGGGTGGCGATGCCGGCGTGGTCGGTGCCCGGCTGGAACAGCGCCTCGTAGCCCTGCATGCGCTTGAAGCGCACCAGCGTGTCGATGATGCTGTTGTCGAAGGCGTGCCCCAGGTGCAGCGCGCCGGTGACGTTGGGCGGCGGGATGACGACGGTGAAGGGCGGCTTGCCCGAGGTCGGGTCGGCGGTGAACGGCTGGCGCGCCCACCTCGCGACCCAGCGCGCCTCGACCTCGTGCGGGTCGTAGCGGGAGGCCAGCTCGGCCCCAACCTGCGTACTTCGCTGCGTAGCTACGGTCTCAGTCATGCGGTCCTCCCTCGGCCGGGGCCAAACGAAACACCCCGTCCGACTGGATGCGGACGAGGCGTCGACCCCGCGGTACCACCGCACTTCCCCCTCGGGTCTCGACCCGCGCTCAGGGGGCGCTCTTGACGCCGCCATACGGGGCGGCAGCCGGAGGCTCTACTCGCCGGAGCACCTCAGCGTGCCGACCGGCTTTCTTCCTCATGCCGGCGCGAGACCGGCCCGGGCGACCTTCACCGCCTCGCACCCGCCTGGGCTCACAGCCACGGCCCTGGCTCTCTCGGGGGCGCGGGAGGGCGGCTACTCCTCCCGGTTGCGATGATGATAGCAGGCCGAAGGCCGGATGCTACGCCGCGACGACCGGCTTCACGACGAGGGGCTGGCCTACAAGACCGGCAGCGCGCTCATCGACTGAACGCTGACCTGCCCGGCCACGGCCCTGGCCGTCTTGCGCATCTCGAGCGCGGAGGGATCGTCGGGCGAGGAGATCACGATCGGGGTGCCGGCATCGGCGCTCTCGCGCAGCGCGCGCGTGATCGGCACGCGGCCCAGCACCTCGAGGCCTTCCGACCGAGCCCAACGGTCTGCCCCGCCCTCGCCGAAGATGTGGTCGCGCGAGCCGTCGGGCAGGGCGTAGTAGCTCATGTTCTCGACGACCCCCAGCACCGGGATGTGCGTCTTGCGGGCCATCGTGTAGGCGCGCTTGACGTCGGCGAGCGCCACCTCCTGCGGCGTCGTGACCAGCACCATGCCGCTGACCGTCACCAGCTGCGACAGCGACAGCTGCACGTCCCCCGTGCCGGGCGGCAGGTCGATGATCAGGTAGTCGAGCTCGCCCCACACGGTCTGCTTGAGCATCTGCGTGAGCGTGCCATGCAGGATCGGACCGCGCCAGGTGAGCGCCTGACCGTCCTCGACCAGGTTGGCGATCGAGATCAGCTTCACGCCGTGATTGCGCAGCGGCAGGATGCTCTTCTCCTGGTCGGCCATCAGGCGCTTGCCCTCGACCCCGAACATCTTGCTCTGGCTCGGGCCGTAGATGTCGGCGTCGAGGAGCCCGACCGACGCGCCCTCCAGCGCCAGCGAGGCGGCCAGGTTGGCGGCCACCGTCGACTTGCCGACGCCGCCCTTGCCCGAGCCGACGGCGACGATGTTGCTGACGCCCGGCAGCGGCTGCTGACTCGGGCCGCGCACGACCGCATCGAAGGTCAGCGCGACGTCGGTCGCGCCGGCCACCTCGGCGAGAGCGGCCCTGACCTCGCGCTCGATCTGCGCGCGCATCGGGCAGGCCGGCGTCGTGAGCGTGATCGTCACGGCGACCGAGGAGCCGTCCACCTCCAAGGCTGTGACCATGCCGAGGCTGACCAGGTCCTGATGAAGTTCGGGGTCGTTGACCGTGCTCAACGCGGCCAGCACGCTGTCTCTGGTGACGCTCATGAACCGCCAGCGTACCAGGGCTGCACCGCGCGGCGCCGGTGTGAGGTGACGCAGCGGGGCGGGCGTGGCTATACTTCGCGATGTGGAGGGCCTAGGCCGTTTCGAGCGGGGCGAGGTCTACGCGCGCCGCTCGAGCGTGACCAGCTACCGCGGCGTGGACACGCTGACCGGCCTGGAGGTCCTCGTCTACGAGTACGCCGGCCCCGCCAACCCACAGGTCGAGAAGCTGCGCTCCGACCACCTGCTCGGGGTACTCGAGCAGGCCAGCGAGGGCGGCGTGACGACCGTCGTCGTCGCGTACCCGCCCGGCGCGACCCTCGTGGCACCGGGCGAGTCGGTGGTCGACGGCGAGTTCGTGCTGCAGGCTCTCGAGGGGCTGCGCGACGCCCACAAGCTCGGCCTCCATCACGGCGACATCGGCCCCAGCCGGCTCCTGTACGCAGCGGGCAGCGTCTACATCGAAGGCTTCGGCGCACCGTGGCGCGGCAAGTGGCCGCAGGCCGGCGCCGGCGCTCAGCAGGCGGCGCTTCACGACGTGCAGTCGCTCCTCAAGACCCTGCTGGAGCTGTCGAGCGATCACCTCAGCACCGAGGTCAGAGCCGTCTTGCAGGGCGCGCTGGCAGGCTCGAGCACGCCGCCTCCGACGGCCGAGCGCCTCCACTCGCTGGTCTGGCGTCTCGTCGGTGGCGCGGTGACGGTGCCCTCGAGCGGCTTCACCGACCTAGCGCTGCCGCTGGACCCATCGGTGAGCCTCGACCTCGCGGCCTCCGACGCCGAGCCAGCGGGCGACCGAGCGAGCGCAGCCTCGCAGCCGCAGTCCGGTTACCGCGAGCGTGCGCCTCGTCCTGCGCCCCGCAGGGAGGACGCGCAGCCGCAGCACGCTGGGGCGAGGGCGAGCTCGCCGCCCCGCCAGGCGCAGGCCCCGAACCCGCGCGCAACGGGCGGCGGCCAGCAGCGCGCCACCCCCGTGGACCCGTGGTTCGAGCCTCCCAAGGACCCCGAGCCGATCACGCTGCACAGCGATCCCGGGATCGCCATCTCGATCGGCGGCAAGCCCAAGCAGTCCTCCGCCTTCGTCAAGGACCTGCCGCCGGGCGCGAAGTACCGCGCCGGCAACCTCGACGAGAGCCCCAGGCCGGCCCCGTTCAGGCTCGACAAGGACGACGCGCGGCCGGGCAGCCGCAGGTCGTTCCGGGGCGCTGCTCTGCTGCTGCTGCTGATCCTGGTCGCGGGGTTCGCCGCCTACCTCACCGTCGTGGCGCGCAACACCGATCCCACCGTCGTCGGGCCCAGCGCCAGGGTGGCGCACATCGTCGACGTGCGCGTGTTCCCACCCAACATGCCGCCCGTGGAGCTGTTCGTCGACCGCAGCCCGAGCGGGTCCTCGATCGCCGCCGGCACGCTGCTCGGCCCGGCGCCGAGGCGCTACACCTTCGACGCCAACGGCCAGTGGGTCGTCCACGCCGAGATCCAGGGCCGGCGCTCCGACACGGTCACGTTCGAGCTGCCCGCGACGTCGATCATCACGCTGACCTTCCCGCCGGTCGGTGGCGAGGGCCAGTGACCAACCCGTTGACCGCCAGTGAACCCTCCGGCGAACCGCCAGCGACCGAACAGTGACCAAGCCCTGAGCTAGGGCAAGAGCGAACAGGAGAGCGTCTCAGGAGTGTCAGGCATCGTCGTAATCGACTACGGCTCGCAGTACACGCGGCTGATAACCCGCCGCCTGCGCGAGCTCAACGTGTACTCGGTCATCGCGCCTCCTTCGCTGTCCGCCTCCGAGCTGGACGCCTTGCAGCCCACCGGCGTGATCCTCTCCGGGGGGCCTCAGAGCGTCACCGACCCGGGCGCGCCCAGGCTTCCCGCGGGCCTGCTCGAGCGCGGGCTGCCCACACTCGCCATCTGCTACGGCATGCAGCTCCTGGCCCAGGAGCTGGGCGGCGAGGTCGGGTCAGGCGGCAGCCGCGAGTACGGCAAGTCGACGCTCAGCGACTACGGCGGCGAGCTGTTCAGCGGCGTCGAGGGCGAGTTCGTCGCCTGGATGAGCCACGGCGACGTGGTGGCCAGGCCGCCGGCAGGGTTCGAGGTCACGGCCTCCACCCACGACAACCCGGTCGCCGCCATGGAGGACGCTCGGCGCGGCATCTACGCCCTGCAGTTCCACCCCGAGGTGCGCCATACGCCGAAGGGCACCGCGCTGCTCGACCGCTTCGTGCATCTGACCGGCGCCCAGCGCGACTGGACGCCGGAGAACATCGTTCAGACCGCCGTCGAGAGCGTCAGGGAGCGGGTCGGCTCCGAGCGCGTCCTGCTGGCGATCTCAGGCGGCGTCGACTCCTCCACGCTCGGCCTGCTGCTGCACAGGGCCATCGGCGAGCAGCTGGTCGCCGTCTTCGTCGACCACGGGCTGCTGCGCATGGGCGAGGCCGAGGAGGTCGAGCGCGCGCTGACCGATCTGGGCGTCGACCTTAGGGTCGTCGACGCCAGGCAGCGCTTCGTCGGGGCCCTCGCCGGCGTCAGCGATCCGGAGGCCAAGCGCAAGATCATCGGCAAGCAGTTCATCGAGGTCTTCAGCGAGGAGGCGCGCCGCGCCAGCAGCGGCGGCAAGATCAGGTTCCTCGCCCAAGGCACCTTGTATCCGGACGTGATCGAGTCGGCGGGCGGCACCGGCGCGGCCAACATCAAGTCGCACCACAACGTCGGCGGGCTGCCCGACGACCTCGAGTTCGAGCTGATCGAGCCGTTCAGGTCGCTGTTCAAGGACGAGGTGCGCGAGGTGGCCGAGACGCTGGGGCTGCCCAAGCACCTGCGCGACCGGCACCCCTTCCCCGGCCCCGGCCTCGCCATCCGCATCATCGGCGCCGTGACCGAGGAGCGGCTCGACGTGCTGAGGCGCGTCGACGACATCTTCATCTCGGCCCTGCGGGAGTTCGGCCACTACGACGAGGTGTGGCAGGCGCTGACGGTGCTGACCGAGGTGCGCTCGGTAGGCGTGATGGGCGACGGCCGCACCTACGGCAACATGGTCGCTCTGCGCGCCGTGTCGAGCATCGACGGCATGACCGCCGACTGGTCGCGGCTGCCGCACGACTTCATCGCGACGGTCAGCAGCCGCATAGTCAACGCCGTGCCCGAGGTCAACAGGGTCGTCTACGACGTGACTAGCAAGCCTCCCGGCACCATCGAGTGGGAGTAGTAGACTCGGCCCTATGTCCCAGGCATGGTTGGTCAAGAGCGAGCCTGACTGCTACTCATTCGACGACCTGCTCCGCGACGGCAGCACCGCGTGGGAGGGCGTCCGCAACTACCAGGCGCGCAACTACATGCGCGACGGCATGAAGGTCGGAGACGCCGTGCTCTTCTACCACTCCTCGACCGCCGTCCCGGCCGTCGTCGGCCTGGCGCGCGTAGCGCGCGAGGCCTACCCCGACCCGACGCAGTTCGACCCAGACAACGAGTACTACGACCCGAAGTCGACCCAGGAGGCGCCCCGCTGGCAGCTCGTCGACATCGAGGGCGTGCGCGCCCTTCCCCGGGCCGTGAGCCTCACCGAGCTCAAGGCGACGCCGGGGTTGGAGGGCATGACGCTGTTGCAGCCCGGCAGCAGGCTGAGCGTGATGCCCGTCGAGGTCGAGCACCTCGAGAGAGTGCTGAAGCTAGGAGGCCTCGCACAGGGCCAGTGGTAGGATGCCGGGCATGAACGAGCGGCACGTTCGCGTCCTGCACATGGTCGCCGAGACGTACATCGACACCGCTCATCCGGTTCCATCGGGCCGGATCGCCGAGCGCCTCGAGGTCAGCAGCGCCACGGTACGCAACGACTTCGGCACCCTCGAGGAGGGCGGCCTCCTGCAGCAGCCGCACACCTCGGCCGGCAGGATCCCCACCGCTCGCGGGTTCCGCACCTACGCGCTGTCGTTCCTGCCGCCGCGCCGCGCCTCGCCCGCGCGCAGCCGGGAGCTGCGCGCCCGCCTCCGGACGCTGGAGGGCGACGGGCTCTTCGAGCTGGCGTCGCGCACCGCCGCGGAGCTGTCCGGCTACGCGGTGCTTGTCAGGCTCCCGCCGGACGAGTCGCTGCGGATCCTCGAGATCCACCTGACCCTGCTGTCGAGCCGCCGGCTCCTGGCGGTGGTCGTGCTCGAGAACGGCCTGATCAGGCAGATCGGCGTCGACCTCGATCCGGCTCCATCCGACGCCACCATCGACGACGCCGAGCGCAACCTCCGCCAGCTGACCCTGCCCGTCGGCGAGGTGCCGGCGGCGCTGAGGTCGCTCGCCGCCTCGACCGACGAGGAGCTGTCGCGCACGCTCGCCGCCGTCGCCGACGCCTGGGGCGGGCTCCAGCAGCCGCGGCGCTTCACGGGCGGCCTGGGACGGCTCCTGTCGGAGCCCGAGGCCGGCGACGCCGGCTTCGTGAAGCTCGTCGTCGAGCGCTTCGAGTCGGACCGCCACGACGACCTCGAGTGGCACGGCGCCTTCGGCATCGCGCTCACCGACCACCTCGCCCAGGTCGGCACGGCCTTCTCCTTCGCCGGCGGGACCGCCAGCCTGACGCTGGTCGGACCGACCCGCATGCGCTACCGCGACGCCCTCGCCATCGCCAGGGACGTCAGCGAGGCGCTCACCGACGTCTCCACCGCCGAGGCATACGCGCCCTACGAGGCCTGATGCGGGTCGTCGTCAAGCTGTTCGCGCAGCACCGCGTCGCCACGGGGCTCTCGTCCGTGACGCTGGAGCTGCCCGAGGGCGCCACGGCTCGCGAGGCGGTGAGCGCCGTGGCGGCCAGCCACGCTCAGGTCGACCCGCGCGGGTCGATGGTCGCCGTCAACGCGCGCTACGCCCGACCGGAGCAGACCCTCGCGGACGGCGACGAGGTCGCGCTGCTGCCGCCGGTGTCGGGCGGCTGAGCGTGTCAGGCCTTGAGGCAGCGGCTGACCCTGGCGTCGCCGCGTGCAGCGCGGTGGTGACCTCGGGCCCGCTCGACGTCGCCGCCCTGCTGGGCGACCTGGCCGATCCCCGCTTGGGCGGCACCGCGGCGTTCATCGGGACCGTGCGCTCTCCCAACCTGGGCCATGAGGTCGCGTACCTCGAGTACGAAGGCTTCGAGGCGATGATCGTCGGCGAGATGCGGCGGCTGGTCGCAGAGCTAGGCGACCAGCAGGTCGAGGGCGGCGTCAAGGTCGCGCTGGCGCACCGGCTCGGCCGGGTGGTCCCTGGCGAGGCCGCGATGGTCGTGGCGGTGGCCGCGCGTCACCGGGCTCGGGCGCTGACGCTGTGCGCCGACCTGGTCGAGGCGTGCAAGGCGCGCCTGCCGGTCTGGAAGCTCGAGGTCGGGCTCGACGGCTCGAGCGCCTACGCGCCCGGGAGCGCCAGCGCCGCGCCGACCCTCTGAGGCGAGCCGACGCCGTGAGGCGGTCGCGCGACCGCGCGGCGAAGAGCCCTTCCCACCGGAATATCTCACAACCTAGGCGAGCCCCGCGGGCCTATCCTCGTAGGGCGCAGAGGCGACATGAGACGCGCGGTGCGGCGTCTCATGAAGCGAGCCCCGCGGCCCCCTGACCGGTGCCGGCGGCGGCTCGCCAGAGCGTCTGCCGGAAGGAACGAGGGTCTTGCCGAGAGAGGTGTACGAAACCGCCGTTCGCGGCTTGGGAACCCTGGTCTCCCCGCGCGCTGCCAGCCGTCTCGTCGACTCGGCGCTCAGGGCCGCGAGCCGCACACCGGAGGACATCAGCGCCAAGGCGATGCGCAGGCTGCTGCTCGGCCGTATCCGGCACGAGCTGCACGGCGTGCTGCCCGGCCCGGCCCTGGAGGCCGGGCTCAACCGCGTGGCGACCGAGGTCGAGCACCGAGCCGCCGCCGCGAGCAAGGCCAAGCAGACCGCGGTCGGCTTCCAGACGCGCGCTGCGAGCCGGGCCGCTCAGCCGCCGGCGCGCAGGGGGTTCAACCCGTTCCGCCGCCGCGGGCCGAACGCACGCGCCGGCAGCGGGCCGGACGGCGCCACCGACGCGCACGGAGCCGATGCGAAGTCGACGAACACGCCGCTGGGCGAGGCCCTGCTCGATCCTGCCACGCTCACGTCGCCCGAGGCCGTCAAGCGCTCGTCCGTCTACCTGCCGGGCCTGACGGTCCCCGAGGAGCTGCGGCCCGAGGGCCGCGCCGTCGTGATCGACGAGCCGAGCTCGGCGGCCGCGCGCCATCCGACCCTCGCCGAGCGGCCCGCCGGCCCTGCTGCGGCGGACGCTGCCGCCACCGCGGCACCGCAAGCCAGCGCGCCGGCGCGGCGGCTGCGGCTCGACGACGCGACCGTGGAGGCCGCCGTCAAGGCTTTCGCCGAGGTCGAGACCGTAAGGCAGATTGTCATCACCAGGGGCGCGAAGGTGCTCCAGACGCGCGGAGGCGGCGTCGACGCCGACAGGCTCGCACCGTTGGCCGTATCCACGCGCGCGCTGCTGGAGCGCGCCGGTCAGTTGCACGTCTACTCGGTCGAGCACCCAGGTGGCGTGCTCTTCCTGTTCCCGCTACACGACGGCACCGTCTCGGTGCTGACACAACCGAACGTGAACATCGGTGCGGTCTTGGCGGCACGCGCCGCTCTCGAGGAGGCAGCATGATACGTCGTCGAAGGCTGACAATCGCATGGACCCTGGCACTGCTACTGCTGAGCTCGTCCCCCGCCCTGGCGCAGGACGACTCGGTGCTGCAGCGTTACGACCTCGCCATCGAGAACCTGCAGTTCGCGGTGGCCGCGGTCCCCGGCGACGGCGTGCAGGCTCGCGACGAGCTCGAGCGGGCCATCAACGCGCTGCTCACGCTCTCGCGCGACACGACCAGCGCCAGTCTCGTCCAGGCGATGGAGCGCACCTTCGAGCGGGCCAGGACCGCGGTCGAGAACCAGAGCCGCACCGACATGGCCGTGCAGGCGGCGGTGCTGACGGGCGGCTTCAGGCGCCTGGTGATGGACGCCGCCTTCACGGCGGCTGCGAGCGGCGACCTCGAGACCGCCAGGTCGCGGCTAAGCCACCTGGCATCCGGCCTCGGCTGCGACGCCTCCTCGAACGC
>CAYYOK010000075.1:0-16291 GCA_964473205.1 uncultured bacterium
CGCGAGGGGGACGAGGAGCGCCGGCGTCAGGTGATCGCCGGCAACACGGTGCTGTACGGCGCCACCGGCGGCAAGCTGTTCGCCGCCGGCACCGTCGGCGAGCGCGTGTGCGTGCGCAACTCCGGCGCCACGGCCGTCGTCGAGGGCTGCGGCGATCACGGCTGCGAGTACATGACCGGCGGCACCGTCGTGGTGCTGGGCGGCATCGGCCGCAACTTCGCCGCCGGCATGTCGGGCGGCGTCGCCTACCTCTACGCCGAGAGCGAGGAGGCCGAGCGCCGGCATCTCTCGCGCGTGAATGCCGGCATGGTCAGCGTCACCCGGCTGCCCGCGCCCGCTTGGGCTGCGGGCGGGGATGATCCGGGCAGCGCCCAGCGCGGCGAGGTCGAGCGCCTGCGCGCGCTGGTGGCGCGACATCTGGAGCTGACCGGCTCGCCGGTGGCCGCGGCGGCTCTGGCGGCGTGGGACGCCGGCACGGCGGGCTTCTTGCGCGTCAGCCCGGTGCTACCCGGCGAGGAGCAGCCGCCGATGACGGCGACGGCTGGCGACTCGGCTAGGGTGGCCGCTCGGCCTTAAGGGAGGGCCTTCGGGGAGGAGTGGTCCCTCTCCGCGCACCCCTCCTAGGCAACTGCCTACCTTAGGGGCGGAGGTAGGGCAGCCCCTCTCCACGCACCCCTGCCCTAGGCAACTGCCTACCTTAGGGGCGGAGGTACGGTGACCCCTTTCCACGCACCCCTACCCTAGGCAACTGCCTACCGTAGGGGTCGGCGCATAGGGCACCGGGTCCCCCGCGGCCGTCGCCCATCATCCGTACGCGGCGACCCGACCGTCGAGCGCCGCCACGAACAGCCTGCCGCCCACCGGCAGCGGGCTGGCCTGGATGGCCGAGTTCGAGACCTTGTCGCTGAACACCGAACGGCCGCTTCTGGCGTCGAAGCCGAGCAGGTCGCCGCCCTCGGTCGCGAGGTAGAGCGTTCCGGCCGCGACCACCGGCGTGGCCGTGACCGCCGACGGCAGAGGACGAGCCCAGAGGTCGTCGCCGCTGCGGCTCGCGAGCGCATGCAGCCGCTGCCCCCACGACACCGCGAAGAGGTGCTGGCCCCACACGACGGGCGTGCTCCACTGCTCGCCCTCGAGGTCGTAGCTCCACGACACCTCGCGCGCGCGCAGGTCGAAGGCGTGCAACTCGCCGCCCCTGACCGGCAGGTAAGCCGTGCCGTCCGCCGCCGAAGGGGGCGCGGCGAGGACACCGACCTCGACCTTGAACACGTGCGAGCCCTGCGTCAGCCGCACCGCGTGCAGCCAGCCGCCGGTCGTCGGGACGAGCGCGAGCCCGCCGTGCACCGTCGGCGCGCAGGTCGCCTGCGAGTCGAGCCTGACGCGCCACTGGGTGACGCCTTCGGCGGTCCACAGCTCGAGATGATCGCCGGCCGCGACCACCACGTCGCGACCGTAAGGCGCCGCGCCGATCACGTCCTCGCCCTCGCGGCGCCACAGCGGCTCGCCGCCGGGCCACGACAGGACGTCGAGGCTGCCGTCGCGGCTCACCAGGTAGAGGCGCTCCCCGACCACCATCGGGGGCTGGTACGACTCGTCGAGCAGCGGGAAGGTGGCGTGCAGGCCGCCGTCGGCCGGCCGCAGCACGGCGAGCGAGTCGGAGCGCTGCCCCAGCAGCAGGAAGCCGTTGGCGGCGGCCAGGCCGGAGGGGAACTGCGGACCCTCGCCGATGTCGACGCTCCAGCGCCTCACCAGCTCGCGGGGCGCAGGCGGGCCGTGGGGGTACGCGCCGGTGCGGCCCGGACCGCCCAGCGGCAGGGCGAACGAGCGGCCCTGGATCTCGGCGAGTACCGCCTGCAGCCTGTCGGCCACGACGTAGCCGGAGCTCGGGCGCCTGTCCGGCTCCTTCTCGAGCAGGTCCATGATCAGCCCGGCGAGCGCGTCCGGGAGCTGCGGGTTGTGCTCCTGCGGGTGCACGACGCTGCCGTAGACGTGCTGGTAGAGCACGGCCTGGTCGTTCTCGCCGTCGAAGGCGTTGACGCCCGTCACCATGCGGTACAAGACGGCCCCGAACGCGTAGAGGTCGGTGGCGGCGCCGGTGGACTCGCCGGTCGCCTGCTCGGGGGCCATGTACTGCGGCGTGCCGAGCGTGATGCCGGTGCGCGTCAGACGCTTGGAGGTCTCGGTGAGCTGCACCAGGCCGAAGTCCATCACCTTCGGCGAGCCTTGCGCCGTCACCAGCACGTTGCGCGGCGTCAGGTCGCGGTGGACCATGCCGAGCTTGTGGACGTAGCCGAGCGCCTGAGCGACGGTCACCGACGCCCCCACCAGCCTGGCCGCCGCCTCCGGGTCGGGCTCGAACGGCCCCAGCTCGGTGATGGGTCCGCCCTCGATCAGCTCCATGGCGAAGTAGACGTGCTGGCCGAGGCCGAGGTCGTAGATGTTGACGATGCCGGGATGGTTGAGGCGGGCGAGAGCGCGGATCTCGCGGCGGAAACGCTCGCTGTCCGACTCGGTGAGGTGCGGCCTCAGCACCTTGAGCGCGACCTCGCGCTCGAGATGGGCGTCCTTGACGCGGAACACGTGTGCCATGCCGCCCACGCCCAGCGGGCCGATGACCTCGTAACGGTCGTCGATGACCTCCCCGGCCTGGAACACCCGGGTACCTAGGTCAGCCTTCGTCCAGGGCCCTGAGCATCGCGGGGTCGAGCGATCCTTCCTCGACGGCGCGGTTGAGCATCTCGATGCCGAGCCTCACGACCTCGGACTTCGAGACCAGCCGCTCGGGGTTGGAGAGCTGGTAAGCGGTCTTGGTCAGCAGCGAGTCCTGCTCTTCGGTGATGACTACCTGCAGGCGCTTGCTCTTCTCACGCTTGGGCACAGAGATGATGATAGCAGCAACTTGCTCACCTTGACACCTATCAGCACGACATCTAGACTGACCTTGCTGCACGTGTGTAAGTTACTCAAGTTGTTGTTGAGTTCTTCACAACGCCGGCGGCGCGACTAGGCGACTTTCTACTCAGACCGCACGGCGGCGCAAGGAGAGGTATGCAGTGACTGGCAGCGTGACTGACAGCAACGAGATCTTCCTGATCCGCGGCGGAGCGCCCCTGAGCGGGACGCTGCCGGTCATGCGCATGAAGAACTCGGTGCTGTACCTGGTCCTGGCCAGCCTCCTGACCGACGAAGAGGTCGTGCTGGAGGACGTCCCGCGCCTGTCGGACGTGCTCGTGTCGGAGGAGATCCTCAAGCACGTCGGCGTCGAGACGCGCTGGGAGGGCGACGACCTCCACCTGCGCGCCCGCAGCCTCAGGGGCTGCCGCGCGCCCTACAGCCTCGTCAACAAGATGCGCGCCAGCTTCGTCATCATGGGCGCCCTGCTGGGACGCTGCGGCGAGGCCCGCGTGCCGATGCCCGGCGGCTGCGCCTTCGGGCCGCGGCCGGTGGACCGCCACCTGGCCGCCTTCCGCGAGCTCGGCGTCGTCATCGACGAGGAAGACGGCGACTTCTACGCCCGCCGCGTCGCCCCGCTCCAAGGCACGGTTCACTTCGAGGCTCCGACGGTCGGCGGCACCCAGAACGTGCTCCTCGCCGCGGCCCTGGCCGACGGCCGCGTCGTCATCGAGAACGCCGCGCTGGAGCCGGAGATCTCCGACCTCGCCGACATGCTCAACGCCATGGGCGCCAAGGTCAGCGGCGCCGGCACCAGGACCATCACCGTCGACGGCGTCACGCGCCTTCACGGCGTGCGCTACCGGCCGATCGCCGACCGCATCGAGGCAGGCACCTACCTGCTCGCCGCGGCCGCCACGCGCGGCCAGGTGACCCTCACCGACGTGAACCCGGAGCACCTCGGCGCGGTGCTCGAGGCCCTCGAGAGCACTGGCGTCAAGGTCAGGGTCGGCGAGAGCATCGTGAGCGTCGACGCACGCGGCGACCTCAAGCCGATCGACGTCGTGGCGCGCGAGTACCCCGGCCTGCCGACCGACCTTCAGGCGCCGTTCTCGGCGTTCCTCGCCACCGTGCCCGGCCACAGCCAGCTCTCCGACACCGTCTACCCGGACCGCTTCACCCACGTCGAGGAGCTCGCTCGCACCGGCGCCAAGCTGGCCTTCGACGGCCGCACCCTCGACGTCGACGGCGGGCGGCTGCGCTCGGCGGCCATGCACGCTGCCGACATCCGCGCCGGCGGCGCGCTGGTCATCGCCGCGCTCGCCGCGGAGGGCACCTCGGAGATAGGCGGAGTGCGCTTCATCGACCGCGGCTACGAGCGCATGGCGGAACGCCTCAATACCCTCGGCGCCGACGTGATACGCCAAGCTGCGCCGCGCCTAACCTCGACCACCGGCACTTACGGCGACTGACTAAGCCTCTTCCTCCGGGGCTGCGCTACCTTCAGCGGTCGGCTCAGCGTCGCTGGTTGGCTCGGCCGTCTCGACCTTGAGGATCGAGGGCTCGGCCCGCTTGCGGCCCCACATCTGCGAGTGATCCACCGTGTCGAGGTCGTTCGCGACGGGCGATCTCGCGTCCTCCTCGCTGTCCAGCACCAGTCGCTCGAAGGGGTCCGCCGCTAGGCTTCTGCCTAGGGTAGGGGTACCCGAAGGGGAAGGCCTGATCGGGCGCTCGACCGAATCGAGCAGATCAGCCGGACGCTCGACGGGATCAGCCGCACCAACCGAACGCTCGACCGAATCAACCGGCGCCTCTTCAGCATCAACCGTCTGCTCGACCAGCTCGACCGAAACCTCAGACAAGCCCGGCACAGCCGCGACCTCCACCGCAACGATCGCCGGCGCAGGAAGAGCCGGCGCAGGAACAGGCGGCACGGGAAGAGGCGGCAACCCGGTCCGCAACTTCTTCTCCACGACCGGCGGCGCCGGGGACCGCCGCCGCTGCCACAGCCCGTAGAACGCCAGCCCCACGCCCGAGCCCATCAGCAGCAGCCACGGCCAGCCGCGCGCGGTTGTGCCTCCGACGCGCGGGAGGACGCCCTCTTGCAGCGCGCGGACCTGCTCGGCCTGGCTGTTGGCGACGAGGTCGATGACCGGCACGCTCTGGCTGCCGCCCGAGAAGGCCCAGGGCGACGGCGCCTGCGCCAGCTGCCGCCAGCCGCTGGCTGAGAACGAGTCGTGAACGCCCGAGACCGCGTAGGCGTAGAACTGCGCCGGCAGGTTCCAGGGCAGCGAGACTCTCAGCGTGTTGCCGTCGATCACCACGGTCACCGGTATCCGTGCCAGCGCGCGACCGTCGGGCAGCCGGACCCCGGCCGGAACGGGTGCGGCGCTCTCTTCCTCGTCGGGCTCGGGAACGAGCAGGTCGTGAGTCACGGCGAAAGCGGCGTCGGGGCCGAGCCTCAGCGCGTACTCCCAGCCGCTGTTGGGCGGCATCAGCATGCCGGGGCCGGGGAGGGTGCTCTCGATGCCGCCCTCGCCCGTGTCGATGTAGATGTCGAAGATCGCGCCGGCGAACCCGCTCGCCATGGCCGGGTCGAGCCTGACCCCCGCGAGCGTCAGGCGCACCTCGGCTGGCCTCAGAGGCCCCTCGCCGTCGAGGCGCTCGACTCGCAGCTCGTGGATGTCGAAGATGGCCGGGTTGGCGTAGATGGGGGAGGTAGGCGCGATCAGCTCGCCGTCGCCGAAGGCGTCTCCCGTCGGGTCGGTGAGGGTGAGTGCCGCGAGGATCAGCAGGCTGAGGATGCTCACAAAGACAGCTCCACCGCGACACCGCTGGCGATGCGCCGCCACAGCCTAACGTCCGGGCGCGCCAGGCGGGTGAGCGCCTTGGCGAGACGCATCCCGTCGTGCTGAGCCGTCACGCCGGCGCCCATCAACGGGGCGAGGGCGATGCCGACACCGGTGCGCTGCAGCCGATCGGGAGCGAGCTTGACGATCTCGGCGCCCTCGGCGCGGTAGCTGGTGCGCCTGACGTCGTCGACCGGCGTGCTGTTGAACAGCACCACGTCGGGCTTGCGGATGCCATGGTCGAGCAGCGCGGAGACGTGGTCGAACGCGTCGAAGCCGTCGGTCTCGCCCGCTTCGGTCATGATGTTCACGACGTAGACCAGCTTCGCCTGCGACTCGCTCAGGGCCGCCCTCACGCCCGGCACCAGCAGCGGCGGGAGGGTGCTGGTGAACAGGCTGCCAGGCCCCAGCACGACCAGGTCGGCCAGCGCCAGGGCGTTGACCACCTCGTCCGATGCCGGTGCCAGGGCGGGCTCGAGCCGCACCTGCCTCACCGAGCCGGGCACGCGGCGGATGTTGCTCTCGCCCCTGACCAGCTCGCCGTTCGACTTGACGACCTCGAGGCTGACCGGCTGCGAGGTGGCGGGGAAGACGGCTCCCGAGAGGTTGAGCGTCTTGTTCAGGAGCCTGACGGCCTCGCCGAAGTCGCCCTCGACCTCGGTCAGCGAGGTGATCAGGATGTTGCCGAAGGTGTGTCCGCTCAGCTCGCCGCCGCGCACGAAGCGGTACTGCATCAGCGCGCTCAGCCGCGAGTCCTGGTCCGAGAGCGCCGCCAGGCAGTCGGTGAGGTCGCCGGGGGCCGGCATGTCGAAGGCGTCGCGCAGGCGGCCGGAGGAGCCGCCGTCGTCGGAGACGGCCACCACCGCCGTCAGGTTCGAGGTCTCCTCGCGCAGGCCGCGCAGCAGGTTCGACAGGCCGGAGCCGCCGCCGATCGCGACGACCCTGGGTCCCCTCCCGAGGCGGATGCGGCGGTGCAGCAGCTGAGCGGCCTCCTGCGGGCGCTCCAGCCAGTTCGAGAGCAGCGAGCTGTTGAGCCTGGCGACCGCCCTAGCGGCGATGGTCGCGCCGGCGAGGAACAGAGCCAGCGAGCCCCAACCGCCCAGCGCGCGCCAGCCGCCGCTGACGAGGACGCCTTCGATCGGCTCCGACAAGGCGCTGCGCGATTCGTTGAAGAACCACAGCACCCCGCCCAGCGCGCCGACGATCAGCAGCAGCGCTCCCAGCACGGCCACGAACACGTGGCGCTTGACGCCCATCCCAGGCGTGAGCCACAGCCTCAGCGAGGCCATGCGTGCGAGGCGACTGGCCGGACCTCTGGTCACTGACCACCCGTGGGCACCAGGCGGCAGGCGACGACGGCGTCGCCGCGGTCGACCAACGCCCACTCCCCGATCGAGGTGATGAGGGAGCCGGGGCACGCCATCAGCTCGTCGGACTGCCGCAGCTGCGCCACCAGCAGCACGCCGCCGTGGCGGCGCTGGGCGAACCTGGCAGCCTGAGCCGCGACGGCCGACGCGGGAGTCGCGGGAGCGGCGTCGCCGTCCTGCACGATCGACCAGTGACTGCCGTCGTGAACGACCTTGGCAGCCATGCCCGCGACCGTCACCGCGAAGGTCGGCATCCCGTCCCCGGATCCCAGGTAGCGCCAGGAGTAGTCGTCGAGGAAGCCGACGACCTGCTCGCTGCAGGCTCCGACCTGCGCGCCCGAGCTCAGCTCGACGGGCTCTGCCTCGGCGGTCAGCCGGCCCCTGACGGTGAGAGCGACCGCCTCGGCGGCGTCGCGCCCGACGTAGCAGCCGACCCTGACGCGCACGAACTGCAGGCCGTCTTGCATCGCGAACTCGGTGTAGGCGTCGAGGCCGAACTGCTTCAACTCGGCTGTGAGCAGCTGCGCCTCGCGGAAGTCGCGCAGCGCGATGACCTGCACCGACCAGCGGTCCTCCTGCGCCGCCGCCGCGCCGCAGAGCGCGAGGAGCAGCAGGGCGAGCGCGCCAGGCAGGCGCCCGGCCGGAACGCGCACGCCTCAGGCCCTCGCCAGCGACCGGCCGAGGTTGGCCAGCACGCGCAGGCCGACAGCCTGGCTCTTCTCTGGGTGGAACTGGGTGGCGTGGAGGTTGCCGCGCGAGAGCGCGCTGAGGTACTCGACACCGCCGTACTCGCTCAGCGCGCCGGAGGTGACCTGCCAGCCGTTGGTCGCGGTCCGGCCGCCGCTCCCGTGGGCGAGGCCGGCACCGAGGTCAGCGCCCACGTCGGCGTAGTAGGAGTTGGCGAAGTAGACGTAGTCGTTCTCGCTCAGGCCCTCGAGGAGCGGCCCGGTCCCGAAGGGCGCGAAGCGGTTCCAGCCCATCTGCGGGACGCTGACGCCGGCGGGGAAGCGCCTGACCCAGCCGGGTATCAGGCCGAGGCCGGGCACGTCCGGGTCCTCCTCGGAGCCGTCGAGCAGCAGCTGCAGCCCGACGCAGATGCCAAGGAACGGCCTGTCGGCCTCCAGATGAGCCGCGACCGTGCCGAGGAAGCCAGAGGCGTGGAACGCCCTCATCACCTGACCGAAGCGGCCCTGGCCTGGCAGCACCAGCAGCTCGTCCTCGGCCAGCGGCGCGGGCGCCGTCAACGTCCTGACCTCGAACCCGACGGCAGCCAGAGCGCGCTCGACGCTGCGCAGGTTGCCGGCGCCGTAGTCGATGACGGCGGCGCGAGGGCTCAAAGCAGTCCCTTGGTCGAGGGCAGCTCGTCGTGGGTGACGCGCGTGGCGGCCCGGAGCGAGCGGGCGAACGCCTTCATGATCGCCTCGCACACGTGGTGGGTCTCCTCGCCGGACAGCACCCTGACGTGGATCGTCGCGCCGCAGTGGTTGGCGAAGCCGCGCAGGAACTCGCGCAGGTGGTAGGCGTTGAAGCCGTTGCTGTCGCCGTGGAAGCCGCGCGGCTCGAACTCGAGGTGGGCGCGGCCGGAGAGGTCGACGACGACGTGGGCGAGGGTCTCGTCCATGGGCACGAAGGCGTCGCCGTAACGCTCGATGCCGACGCGCTCGCCCAGGGCCCGAGCGAAGGCCTGGCCGATCGTGATGCCGGAGTCCTCGGCGAGGTGGTGCACGTCGATGTGCAGGTCCCCTTCGCCTCGCAGCGTCAGCGCGAAGCGGCCGTGGCGCGCGAGCTGATCGACGAGGTGGTCGAGGAAGCCGTGGCCGGTCTGCGAGCTGACCGCCCCGGGTTCGAGCCTCGCGTCGAGGCCGAGGACGGCGGTGAGCTGCGTCTCGCGGGTGTCGCGCCTGACCTCGGCGGTCCTGGCGTTCGGGGTCTCGGGGTTCGATGAGCTAGCCATGGGCGGCGGCACCAGCCTTCCTTGAGCGGTCGAGCGCTGCCGTCAGCGCCTCCAGGAACTCGTCGTTCTCCGCCGGGGTGCCGACGGACACGCGCAGGCAACCCTCGGCGCCAGGCAGGTGGTCTTGGCGCCTGACGACGATGTCGGCTTCGAGCAGCCGGGCGTGCAGGTCTGCCGGGTCCGCGACCCTGAACAGCACGAAGTTGGCGGCGGACTCGAACGCCTCGACGCCGAGGGCTCTGAGGCGCGCGATCAGCTTGCCGCGCTCCGCGACGGTGCGCGCGATGCGCTCCTCGACCACCTCGGGATGGTCGAGCAGGGTGGTGACTATCGCCTGCTGCACGGCGCTGACACAGAACGGCGGCAGGGCCTTGCGGATGTCCGCCGCCAGCTCCGGAGTGGTCAGCGCGTAACCGATCCGCGCCCCGGCCAGCCCGAAAGCCTTGCTGAACGTGCGGAGAGTGACCGTCCTGGCAGAGCTGCCGGTGCTCTCTCCCGCGAGCCCCTCCACACCCCCCGCGAAGTCGGCGTACGCCTCGTCGATGGCGCAAAGCATCCCGTCGGAAGCGGCGTCGACGACCTCGGCGACATCAGAGGCCGCGAAGAGGTTGCCGGTCGGTGCCGCAGGGTTGGCGAGGATCAGTAGCCCCGAGCGGTTCGCGACCTCGGCACGCAGCTCTTCAACCGGGAGCTGGAACGCCGGCCCGAGCGGCGGCTCGAACAGCTCAGCGTCGACCAGCACGGCGTACGACCTGTAGAGCTGGAAGCTCGGCGCCACCGTCACCAGGCTGCGGCCCAGGGCAGAGACGATGGCGAGGGCGAGCACGATCGAGTTCGATCCGTTGGCCGCGACGACGCCGTCGGGGTCCCAGCCGTGACGCTGCGCCAGGCGCCGCTCGAGGCCGACCGGGTGCAGGTCGGGGTAGCGGTTGAACGCCACCTCGCCGATGCGCTTCAGGACCTCGGCCCTGATCGCGTCGGGCAGGTCGTCGGGGCTCTCGTTCTGGTCGAGCTTGATGCGCTGCGGGTGGTGGCTGAAGCGGTAGGGAGCCTGCTGCCGCACGGCCGCTCTGACGCTCATGTCGGACATGCTAGCGCTTAGCCCGGTTACTGCGACATGCGCTCGCGCGCGGCTGCGATGAGCTCCTGCGTCGTATCGCTCAGCGACGGCTCCAGCCTTTCGGCCTCTTGCAGCGGCGCGATCGACTGCTCGTAGAACTGCATCCCGAAGTACACCATCCCGAGGTTGAGGTGGGCGCGGGCGTTCTGCGGGTTGGCCGCGATGGCCTGCCTGAGGTAGTCGAGCGCGAGGTCGTAGCGGCCGACGTCGAACTGGGCGAAGCCCATGTTGTTCAGCACGATGTCGGAGCTGGGCAGCTGCTGCAGAGCGACGTTGTAGGCGGCGATGGCGGAGCGCGAGTCGCCGGCGAGCTGGTACGAGTACCCCTGGTAGAAGGCGTTGAGCCCGTTCTCCTGGAGCTGGCGCGAGCGTCCGAACGCCTCGACGGCCGCCTGCGGATCGCCGACGTCGAGCGCGTAGAGGCCCTGCTGGAAGGCCGCGCCGGCGTCCTCGCTGAACGCGAGCTGCTGGCCGCCTCCGGCCTCCATCAGCTCGCGCTGCTGCTCGATGAGGGAGAGGGCGCGCTCGGCGCCGCTGTGGCCAGGGACCAGAGCCAGGGCGCGCTCGAGGGCCTGCACGCCCTCGTCGAGGCGGCCCATGCGTGCGAGGGCGGCGCCGTGCATGGCGTGCAGGTCGGCGTCGGTCGCGTTGGCCGTGACGAGGGGTCCGAGGAGCTCCAGGGCGGCGGCGGCGCGGCCGGCGGCGAGGTAGAGCTCGGCGAGGCCACGGTTGGCGTTGGCGCCTTCGCCGCGCTGCGCGGTGTAGACGGCTCTGGCGCCGGCGATGTCGCCTTGGCGCGCCATAGCGACCGCCAGCATGCCGCCGACCGCGAGGCTGCCGGGGTTGGCTTCGTAGACGGGCTCGAGGAGCGCGATCGCGCCCGGCGCGTCGCCGGACTTGAGCAGCAGGTCGCCCTGGGCGGCGACGAGGTCGAGGCTGTCGGGGTAACGCTCGCGGCCGTCGAGGACGAGGGCGCGAGCACCGGCGAGCTGGGACTGCGGCAGGTTGCGGGCCAAGGCGTAGAGGGCGGGCGAGGCGGCCAGCGGGTCCTGAACGGACTGACGCAGGTAGGCGAGGGCACCCGCCTCGTCACCGGCCTCCAGCAGCGTGGCGAGGACGTTCGACTTGAGCGCGACCGAGTCGGGCAGGTACTGCTCGGCGCGCAGCAGGAGCTGCACGGCGCGCGTCGGGTCCGGCTGCAGCGCGCCCAGGCGCACCTGGGCGTCGACGAAGCGCGGGTACGCAGCCACGGCAGCCTGCAGGTCGGTGAGCGCCTCGGCGTTGCTGGCCGCCAACGAAGCCCTGCCCGCCAGAGCCACGGCGTGGGTCGGGTTCACCTGCAGCGCCGCCGCGAAGGCGGCCGCTGCGGCCTCGTTGCGCCCCGCCGACGCCAGCAGCACGCCGGCGGTGGCCTGCACGTCTGCGTCTCCCGGCGCCATCGACGCCGCGGACTGCGCCAGCTCGGCAGCGCCGATCAGGTCGCCGTTGACGGCGCGGATCCGGCCGAACTCGACCGTCACCCAGGCCGAGTCGGGGTCTAGTTGCGAGGCTGCGTCCAGGTCGGTCGTGCTCGCTCCGGGCAGCCCGGAGGCTGCCAGGCCGGTCACGGACAGGCTCGGCAGGGAGGGAGTCTGGGCCGCCGCGGCCGCTACGGTCTCCAGCGCCGCCGCCGACACGCCAGGCACGACCGCGCGCGCCACGGCGTCGGCCGCCGCGGCCGCGAGCGCCGCCGGCGAGTTGCCGCTCACCTCGAACGTCTGACTGCCACCGGCGGCATCCACGACGATCGAGGCCCTCACCCCTCCGCCTCCGGCCGTCACCCTGCCCGTCACGAGCGCGGTGGCGTCGAACAGTCTGCCCGCCAGCTCGAACGCATCGACGCCGGCAGCCGCCGCCTTGTTCGCGACCAGGGCGGAGTCTCCGACCGGGGGCGCGTACACGTTGGGCAACTGGTTGAGCGAACGCTGCAGAGCCGCCGTCAGCCCGAGCTGGTAGGCGCGGGAGTTGGCGTCGGTCTCGAAGGGGAAGATCACCACGCGGGTGACCTGAGCGAAGGCGCCCTGAGCCAGGGCGAGGAGCAGGGCGCTTATCAGCGCCGGCAGGACCTTGCGACGTAGCGGCATCAGCGGAGTATACCCGCGCTCGGTGAGAACACTGAGTGCTTAAGCGCGTCCTGGACGGGGTGAGGTGCAGCCGGTTGCGGCGGCGAGCGGGGAGTCCGGCGCGCAGCCAGGCGTCGGTTGAGGAGCCCGTTGCGGGGGCGGTGAGGAGCTCGGCGCGGGCCAGGGTGGGGAGCCGGTTGGGGTGGCGAACGGGAAGCTCAGCGCGCGGCCGGGCGTCCGTTGAAAAGCCGACTCCGTGTCCACCTTCGTGTACCCCTAAGCTAGGCAATTGCCTAGTGTAGGGGTACCCCGAACCACCTGTGCCTGGTCCCTCGCCATGGGCCTCTCGACCGCTACCGACCCCTCGGCTGCAAAACGACCTACCCCTGACCAGCAGCCAACTGCGAAGGACCGAACGCGCCGGGGATCAGCTCGCGGACGCTGGCCTCGAGAACCGTCCCGCGGTCGTTGACGATCAGCACTCGCGCATCGGGGGCGAACTCGAACATGACCTGGCGACAGGCACCGCAAGGGGAGGCGGGCTCCGCAGCCTGGGTGTAGACGACGATCTCGCTGAACTCGCGCTCGCCGGCGGTGGCCAGCGCTTGCACCGCCGACTGCTCGGCGCAGCGGGTCAGGCCGAAGCTGGCGTTCTCGACGTTGCTGCCGGCGTAGACCCGGCCGCTGGTGGAGCGCAGCGCAGCGCCGACCCTGAAGTGAGAGTAGGGGGCGTAGGCGTTCGCCCAGGCGGCCTTGGCGGCGGCCAGCAGGTCGGCAGGAACCGCAGACGAAGAGCTCAAAGGCCACCGCCAGAAGCAGAGACCCAGCCCAGCTTGACCAGAAGCGGTGGTCCGAGCACTGCCAGCCCGACGACGAGCGCAGCACCCGCCGCGACCAAGACGCCGGCGGCGGCGAGGTCCTTGGCCGCGCCCGCCAGCTCGTGGTGGTCGGGTGAGGCCAGGTCGACTATCGCCTCTATCGAGCTGTTGATCAGCTCGAGCGCCAGCACCAGGCCCATCGCGAGCGCCACGGGCGCCACGGGCGCGCGCAGCCACAAGGCGAGAGCCACGGCCACGACGCCGATGACCGACTCCAACCGCAGGTTCGGCTCGGTGCGCCAGGCGCGGGCGAAGCCGCGGCCCGCGAAGTAGAAGGAGCGCAGGGTGCGGGGGGCGTTCATGACCGCACCGATCCCGGCGTCGAGGCATCTGGGCGCGCCGGATCCAGCGCCGGTTCCAGGACCGATGCCGATCCCGCCCCCGGCCGCGGCCCGGCCGAGCCGCGCACGAAAGAGCCGGCCACGAGAGAGCCGACGAGCAACCCCACCGCCCGATCCTGCGCCGCGAGGAACGGCGCCCACTCCTCGTCGTCGTGATGGTCGACGCCGGTCAGATGCACCAACCCGTGCGCGGCCAGCGCCGTCACCTCGTGCGCCAGCGGCACGTCGAGAGCGCGCGCCTGGCGCTTGGCGGTGTCGAGGCTGATGAAGACGTCGCCCAGGTGGTCGACCTGCGGGTAGCCGACGTCGGACGCGTCGCTGGTGGGGTAGGAGAGCACGTCGGTGGGGCCGGAGACGCCGCGGTCGGACGCGTTGCGCCGAGCGATCTCGGCATCATCGACCAGCACCAGGGTCATCGAGCGCGAGGACAGGCCGAGCTCGGTCATCAGAGCCTCGAGGACCGAGGCGAGCCGACGGATCCCCCTGAACCTGCGCGTGGTGTCGATGACTTCGGCTCCGGCCATCAGGCCCTCTGCTCCTCGCTGGCCACGACCGCCACGGCCCTCATGCCCTCGCTGCCGCGGCGGAGCTTCCTGATCTCCTCGGCGCTCGGGTAGTCGATGCGGCGGTGCAGCGCTGCGGTGAGCATACGCTCGAAGGTGTTCGCGATGACCTCGAGGTCGCGGAAGTTGAGCGGGCTGTCGGCGAGCTGGCCGTCTTGCAGGCGCTGGTCGATGAGCCTGTCGATCAGCGCGCGCAGGCTCGATGGGCTCGGGTCCCGCAGCGTGCGCGAGGCCGACTCGATGGAGTCGGCGAGCATCAGCACCGCGGTCTCCTTGCTGCGCGGCTTCGGGCCCGGGTAGCGGAAGCTGAGCTCCTCCACCTGGCCCTCGTCGAGTGCGCGCTTGTAGAAGTAGCTCATCATCGTCGTGCCGTGGTGCTCGGCGATGAAGTCTTCCAACTCGCGTGGCAACCGATACTCGCGCGCGAGCTCCAACCCATCGCGGACGTGGCTGACGACGATCAGGTAGCTGAGGTGAGGGCTGAGACGGTCGTGGGGGTTGTCGCCGCTGAACTGGTTCTCGATGAAGAACTGCGGGCGCCTGATCTTGCCCACGTCGTGGAGCAAAGCCCCCACGCGCGCCAACAGCGCGTCGCCGCCGATGTTCTTGACCGCCTGCTCGACCATGTTCGAGAGCGCGATGCTGTGCTGGTAGGTGCCCGGCGCCTCGGCCACCAGCCGCTGCAACAGTGCGTTGGACGGGCTCGAGAGCTCCAGCAGCCGGTACTCGGTGAGGAACGAGAAGACGCTCTCCGCCACCGGCAGCAGCCCCAACGCCATGACGCCAGCCAGCACGCCGCCCGCGACCAGGAAGGCGGCCCCAGCCGCGGCGTCGGACAGAGCCATGCCGCCGCCGACCAGCACCACGGCCATCAGCGTGCTGCCGGCCGCGAGGCCGCCCAGCGCGCCGGCCAGCAGCAGCGCGAGCCGCGAGTGCAGCACGAGGACGAGCTGAACCGCCACGACCGACCCGACGAGCGTCGCGGCGATGGTGACGAGGGGAGAGGCGGGCACCAGCAGGCCGACGGCCAGCGCCATCCAGCCCGCCCACAGCAGCGCAGGGACCTCGCCCAACAGGACCGCCACGATCAGCGGCACCAGCAGCGCGAAGAGGAACAGCGGCGACGCGCCCGAGGCGAGGCGCTGCACCGCCAGCACGCCGAGCGTCAGCACGACCAGGTACGTCATCTGGCTGAACGTCACGCGCTTGAGCAGGCTGCGGCCGGAGAGCATCAGCGGCGTGGAGAGCAGCAGGGCCAGCAGGCCGCAGCCGACGACGATCCACACGGTCTGAGTGAGCGCGTCGGTGCGGGCGCTGTAGAGGCCGAGGCTGTCGAGGACCTGCAGGACCTCGTCGGTGAGGGGCGTGCCGGCCTCGACGATCACCTGGCCGGACTCGAGCGTCTGCATGACCGGCGGCACCGCTGCCGCGGCGGCGTCACGAGCGGCCGTGGTGAGGCGGTCGTCGGGGATCGAGGTCGCGAGGAGGCGGCGTTCGAGCGCGAAGCGCACCTCGCGCTGGCGGTCGGCGGGCGCCAGCGCGACGGCATCCATGATCAGGGTGTCGAGCTGCGACTCGCGCACGCCGGCCGGGTCCTGGTAGGCGCGCAGCACCGCGTCGACGACCGCGCTGGGCAGCCCGGAGGCGCCCACTGAGGTCGACACCAGCGTTCGCAAGGCGGGGTCGGACGAGTAGACGGTCTCGATCTGCTGCCTGGCCGCCATCCGTTGGCGCTGGGTGGCGATCATGTCGACGACCTGCGTGTCTACGGGCGCCACGAAGGTCTGCGGGCTGGGCTCGCCGAGCCGCAGCGGCGTGCGCTGCCTGATGCCGTAGACGCTGTAGAGCAGCGGCACCAGGACGGCCACCGACAGCAGCACGAGCCACCATCTGCGGCGCCCCGGTTGTAAGGGCTGGCTAGCCGTGCTGCTCATAGGCCAGCACGATAGCCGCCACCAGGGGGTGACGCACCACGTCAGCCTTGTTGAAGTAGACGAAGGAGATGCCCTCGATGCCCTGCAAGATCCTCTCGACGGTGGCAAGGCCGCTGGTGACCGAGCCGGGCAGGTCGGTCTGCGAGGAGTCGCCGGTCACGACGACCTTGCTGTTGAAGCCCATGCGCGTGAGGAACATCTTCATCTGCTCTGGAGTGGTGTTCTGGGCCTCGTCGAGGATGATGAACGCGTCGTTGAGCGTGCGGCCGCGCATGAAGGCGAGCGGCGCGA
>CAYYOK010000076.1:0-16232 GCA_964473205.1 uncultured bacterium
GGTGATGCAGCGCTGCGCCGACCCCCGCCGATCGGGCGGGTGGATCAGCTCCGGCTTCATCGACGCCTACACCCGCCTGCACGAGCTGGGCTGGGCCCACTCGGTCGAGACCTGGTCGCCCGATGGGCAGCTCGTCGGTGGGCTGTACGGGGTGGCCATCGGCGGCTTCTTCGCCGGGGAGTCCATGTTCCACACCGAGCGAGACGCCTCGAAGGTGGCGCTGGTCGCGCACCTGGACTCGGTGTTCGGGCCGGGTGTGGACGTCGCGGTGCGGCGGGTCGACGGGAAGCTTCACGGGCCTGGCGTCGGAGACGACGCCGCCAGCCTGGCGGTGCTGACGCACCTGGCCGAGACGCTCGACCCGGCGGCGCGCCGGCCGCGGGTGACGCTGGTCGCTACCGTCGGCGAGGAGGGGCTCGGCGACCTCAGGGGAGCCAAGCACCTCGTCGCCAACGGCGGCTCCGGCTTCGACCACTTCGTGGCCGTCGACGGCCACCTCGGCTCGCTGGTGGCATCGGCCGTCGGCTCGAAGCGCTACGAGGCGCGCTTCTCCGCCGCGGGCGGCCACGCCTGGGGCGACTACCCCAGTCCGAGCGCCGTGCACGCGGCCGGCGAGGCGATAGCGGCGCTCGCCAGGCTGCACGTGCCGCGCTCGCCGCGCTCGAGCCTCAACGTCGGGCAGGTGGGTGGCGGCACCAGCGTCAACGCCATCGCCGGCAGCGCCTGGTTCAACCTCGACCTCAGGAGCATCGACGAGGACTGCCTCGGCACGCTGGAGGCCGCCGCCCTCAGGGCCATCGAGAACGCCGCCGCCAGCGCCGGCGCGGCGGTCGAGATCGCCTGCGTCGGCGACAGGCCCGCGGCGAGCGTCGACAACACCTCGCTGCTCGAGGCGGCGGAGAAGGCTCTGGCTGCGGTCGACGTGCCGGCCCGCCGCGCGCCGGGCAGCACCGACGCCAACGCCGCGATGGCTGCGGGCCTGAGCGCGATGGCGTTCGGCGTGTACCGCGGCGGCAACGCCCACCGCCTCGACGAATGGCTCGAGACGGCGTCCCTCGAGACGGGGCACCTCGCGCTGCTGAGGCTGCTGGAGAACCTGGCCCGCTGAGGCGCGGCCGCTTCGATCGCGCCGAGACATCGGGAACCCCGCCTGACTAGAGCGCCGAGGACCGCCCGCCTGACCTGCGCGCCGCCAGCGCCAGGCCGTCGACCTCCTCGTTCTCCGGATGACCGGCGTGACCCTTGATCCACGACCAGCTGACCTGATGCACGGCGGTCAGGTCCAAGAGCCGCAGCCACAGGTCCTGGTTCTTCACGCTCGTGCGGTTGGCCGTCCGCCAGCCGTTGCGCTGCCAGCGCTCGAGCCAGCCGTCGGTGAACGCGCGCTTCAGGTACTCGCTGTCGGTCACGAGCAGGACCGCGCACGGCTCCCTGAGCGCTTCCAGCGCCTTGACCGCCGCCGTCAGCTCCATGCGGTTGTTGGTCGTGTCGCGCTCGAAGCCGGAGTCGACCTTGCGCTGCGAGTTGAAGCTCAGCAGGTAGGCCCAGCCGCCGCGGCCACTGGCCGTGTCGCACGAGCCGTCGGTGTAGGCGGTGACCTGCTTCGGTCCGCGCGGCGGGCCGGCGGCGCTCACTCGGGCACCTCGCCGGGAGCCTGCGCGACCCGCTCGAGGACGACGACGGCGGCCGCATGCTGACGCGAGTGCGTCAGCGACACGTGGCACACGAGACCTCCGTCAGCGAAGGCCCTCTGCAGCGCCGGCGACAACGACATCACCGGTTTCGTCCCGTCCTTCTCGACCCAGGCGTCGCGCCACGACAGCGGCTGGTGCCAGATCTTCTGGAACGCCTCCTTGGCAGCGAAGCGGGCCGCCAGGCCGGGCGCCTTGTCGCGCCGCCCCTCGAGCGCCCTCAGCTCGGCAGGGTGAAAGCAGCGCCGCAGGAACCGTTGCGGGTGGCGCTCCAACGCGCCGCGCACCCGCTCGACCTCCACCACGTCGATGCCGACGGCGACTATCACCGCGGAGCCGCCTCCGCCTGCTTGGGCAGCAGCTCGGTGACGCCTGTGCTCGTGGCCAGGAAGGCCCGCGAGGCGACGCCGAGGAACAGCCCATGACCCACCACGCCGGCCGTGCCGTCGAGCGCGGCCGCCAGCGCCGGCGCGTCGTAGCCGGCGCCCAGGTAGCAGTCGACCACGTAGCCGCCGTTGTCGCTGACGAACGGCTCGGTGGAGGGCTCGGTGCCGGCGAGCCGCAGCCTGGCGTGCGCGCCGGCGTCGCGCGCCGAAGGCCCCGCGCCGGCCGGCACCGGCGGCAGAGCGGCGTCCGTGAGCAGCGTCGACATCTCGACGGTCAGGTCGTCGAGCAGCTTGAGCGTGCGGCGCCAGCCGAAGCGCGCAACCTCGACCGGCAGCGGCGAGCGCTCGCCGAGGCGCCCCACCAGCTTGCTGTCGTCACCGATGAGCACGAAGCTGCGCGCGGCGCAGGCGACGATCTTCTCGCGCAGCAGCGCTCCGCCCAGGCCCTTGACAGCGTCGAGACGGCCAGCGGTCAGCGCGACCTCGTCCATGCCGTCGATCGCGACGTCGACCCCCTCGGGCGGGAGGTCGACCAGCTCGATGCCGAGGACCAGGGCCTGCCGCTCCGACGCCTGCGAGGTGGGCACGCCCCTGACGCCGCGCAGCTCGCCGGCCGCGAGCGCGGCGCCCAGCTGATCGATCAGGTGCTTGGCCGTGCTCCCGGTGCCGAGGCCGACGACCATGCCGTCTGACACCAGCGTCAGGGCTGCGGCCGCGGCCTCGCGCTTGAGGTCTTCGGGTTCGCCTTGGGGCTTCACGCACTGAGTCTATCGCTGTGTATCACCGGCGCCGCTGCGGGAGCTGCTGCGGCGCGGGGTCTCGCGGAGTCGGCAGGAGTTACCTGCGGTTACCCGGCGTTACACTGGCGCACGTGATCGAGGTGGTACTCGCCAGCGCCTCACCGCGCAGGAAGGCGTTGCTGGAGGCGCTCGGGATAGTGCCGTTGGTGCGTCCGGCCGACGTCGACGAGACCCCGGCGGCGGGCGAGGAGGCGGCGCTGCTCGTGGCGCGCCTCAGCCGTCTCAAGGCGCAGGCGGCCGCCGCGGCGAACCCTGGCAGCCTGGTCATCGCAGCGGACACGACGGTCGTCATGGACGGCGTGGTCCTGAACAAGCCCGCTGACGAGCCGGAGAACGAGCGGTTCCTCGCCCTGCTCGCGGACCGCGAGCACGAGGTGCTGACCGGTCACACCCTGCGCCTGGGCGAGGCTGAGGAGTCGGTCGTGGTGAGCACGCGCGTAGCGTTCAGGCGCCTGGACGCGGGGGAGATAGCGCGCTACGTCGCCACCGGCGAGGGGTTGGACAAGGCCGGCGGCTACGCCATCCAGGGCCGCGGCAGCGCGCTGGTGGCGGGCATCGTAGGCTGCCACTCGAACGTCGTCGGGTTGAGCGTGCCGGCCGTCGTCGAGGCTGCCGCGCGCCTGGGGGTGCGCCTTGTCTAGCTTGCTGAAGGCTTGGTACGCCTTCCTCGCCGTCGGGCTGCTGACCGTGGCGCTGACCGGCTTCGTCGGACGGCTGCCTCTGGAGCTGAGCGCGCGCGTCGCCCTGCCGCACGACCTGCTGCGCACGGGGGCCATCAACGTGCGCCTGGCAGTGGAGAGCCTCATCGACCGCCGCGATCTGCGCGCCGAGGTCGCTGCGCTGCAGGACGACGTCGCGGCGTTGGAGCAAGAGCGGCGCTTCCTCGAGCTGGAGGTCCAGCGCCTGGAGGAGGTCCTGCAGGTTCGGCAGATGCAGTCCCCCGGCGTGGTCGCGACGGCCCCGGTCATCGGCGGCGGCTCCGGCCCCGACATCGCGCGGCTGATCATCGGGCTCGGCCGCCGCGACGGCGTGCAGCGCAACATGCCGGTGACGGTGCCCGCCGGGCTGGTTGGGATCGTGACCGAGGTCTCCGACTCGACGGCCGTGGTCCGCACCGTGCTCGACCCGCAGTCCCGCGTCGGCGTTAGCGTCAGGGGCAAAGGCGGTCAGGGGACGATAGTCGGCGAGGTGGCCGACCTGCTGAGGGTCACGCGCTTCATCCAGGACGAGCCCGTCGAGGTCGGCGACTTAGTCGAGACCTCGAGCCTCGGCGGGCTGTTCCCGATCGGCGTGCTGGTCGGCGTGGTCGAGGAGGTCCTCGAGCCCGACCCGAACGAGCTGAGGCGCACGTTCCTGGTGCGCCCTGGGGTGGACATGGCCACCCTGCGCGAGGTCGTGCTGCTCGCGCCCCAGTAGGCGGGCGCGTCGCTCCCCGGTAGGCCTACTTCACGACGAAGCTGACCAGCTTGCCCGGCACGACGATCTCGCGCGTCACCTCGCCGGCGGCGAGGTAACGCTTCACGTTCTCCTCGCTGCGGGCCGCCGCCAGCACCTCGTCCTTGGCCGCGTCCTTGGCGACGGTGATCTGGCCGCGCACCTTGCCGTTGACCTGGACGGCCATCTGCACCGTGTCATCGACCAGCGCCTGCGGGTCGTAGCTGGGCCAGGACTGCAGATGCACGTAGCCGCCGAAGCCCCAGCGCTGCCACAGCTCCTCGGACAGGTGCGGCGCGATCGGGGCGAGCAGAAGCAGCATGCTCCTGGCGGCCTCGCGCCACTCGTCTGAGCCCTGGAGCTCGTCCCTGAGCTTGGAGAGCGCGTTCTGGAGCGTCATCAGCTCGGCCACGGCCGTGTTGAAGCGGAAGCCCTCCAGGTCCTCGGTGACCTCCTTGATCGCGTGGTTGACGGCGCGCCTGAGGCTGGCCAGCGCCGCGGCCGACGGCTGGGCGACGGTCGCCTTGCGGGTCGCCGGCTCGGAGAACAGCGTGAAGACGCGGCCGAGGAAGCGGTAGACGCCCTCGATGCCCTGGTACGACCACGGCCCGCCCTGGTCCCAGGGCCCGATGAACATCAGGTAGGCGCGCACGCTGTCGGCGCCGTACTGCTTGACGAGAGCGTCGGGGTTCACGACGTTGCCGCGCGACTTCGACATCTTCTCGTTGTCCTCGCCCAGGATCATGCCCTGGTTGAAGAGCTGCTTGAACGGCTCGCCGTGGTCGATCAGGCCGAGGTCGCGCAGCGCCTTGGTGAAGAAACGCGAGTACATCAGGTGCAAGATCGCGTGCTCGATGCCGCCGGTGTAGAGGTCGACGGGAGCCCAGGTCTTGACGGCCTCTGGGTCGAAGGGGCGCGTCGAGTCGTGCGGGCTCAGGTAGCGGAACCAGTACCAGGACGAGTCGATGAAGGTATCCAAGGTGTCGGTCTCGCGCCTGGCGCTGCCGCCGCATTCAGGGCAGGTCGCCTCGAGGAACGGCGCATACTTCTTCAGCGGCGACTCGCCGGTCGGCATGAACTCGACGTCGTGCGGCAACAGCACGGGGAGGTTCTCCTCGCGCTCCGGGACGATGCCGCAGGAGTCGCAGTAGAGGACCGGGATCGGCGTGCCCCAGTAGCGCTGACGGCTGACGAGCCAGTCGCGCAGGCGGTAGGTGGTCTGCTCACGGCCGGCGCCGATGCTCTCGAGGTGGTCGATCGCGGCGGCGACCGAGGGCGAGGCGCGGCCTTTCTCGCCGTTGTGGCGCGTGCCGCTGATGGGACCGGAGTTGATGATCGTGCCGGCTCCGCTCCAGGCGCGCGAGCCGTCGAGCGGCTGGTCCTCGCCGACTCCATCCGGGCGCAGGATCGGCGGGATGGGCAGCCCGAAGGCCGTGGCGAACTCGTGATCGCGCTCGTCGCCCCAGGGGACACCCATGACCGCGCCGGTGCCGTAGCCCATCAGCGCGTAGTCGGCGGTCCAGACCTGCACGCGCTCGCCGTTGACGGGGTTGATCGCGTAGGAGCCGAGGAACTCGCCGGTCTTGTCGCGGGCGCCCTCCTGGCGAGCGAGATCGGTCATGCGCTTGGCGCGCTCGACGTACGACCCGACGGCCGCGCGCCGGTCGGGCGTGGTCAGCTTCTCGACCAGCGGATGCTCCGGCGCCAGGACCATGAACGACAGACCCCAGAGGGTGTCGGGCCTGGTGGTGAAGACGGGGATGTCGTCGCCCTGCTCGCTCTTGAAGACGACCTCGGCGCCCTCCGAGCGGCCGATCCAGTTGATCTGCATCGTCCGCACGCGCTCGGGCCAGTCGAGGCCGGTGAAGTCGAGGAGCTCGTCGGCGTAGTCGGTGATCCTGAAATGCCACTGCGGCATCAGGCGCCGCTCGATCAGCGCGCCGCTCCTGTCGCCGCGGCCGTCGATGACCTGCTCGTTGGCGAGGACCGTCTGGTCGACCGGGTCCCAGTTGACGAACGACTCCTTGCGGTAAGCCAGACCCTTCTCGTAGAGCTTCAGGAAGAAGCACTGGTTCCAGCGGTAGAACTCCGGGTCGCAGGAGACGACCTTCTTGGTCCAGTCGAACATCGCGCCCATTTGGCCGAACTGCTGCTCCATGCGCTCTATGCGCTGGTAGGTGTAGGTGGCGGGGTTGACGGCCTCGCCGGCGCGCGCCGCCGCGATGGCGGCGTTCTCGGCCGGCAGGCCGAACGCGTCGAAGCCGATGGGGAAGAAGACGTTCCTGCCGCGCATGCGCTGGAAGCGAGCCTGCGCATCGGCCGGCGCCCACGCGTACCAGTGGCCGACGTGGAGGTCGCCGGACGGGTACGGGTACATCGTCAGGAAGTAGAAGCGCTCCTTCGAGTCGTCGCTCAAGTCGGTCAGGTAGATCCGGTCGGCGGCCCAGCGCTGCTGCCACTTGGCCTCGATCTCTCCGGGCGCGTAGCGAGCGGCTCTGTTGTCTGTTCCTTCGGTGCCGCCTTCGACCTGCAAGGTGTCGGTCATCAAGTTCTCCACTCTCGTGCGAAGCAGGCTCAAGTATCCCCCACAAGCAAGCGCCCCGACCATCTCGGTCGGGGCCGCCCAGCGACACGGCTGACTAGCCGGTCACCCGGGCGGCTCGGCTAGCTGTAGGGCTGGGGCACGCATGCGCGAATCTTAGACCCGGCCAGGCGGGACGTCAACCGCATACGACCCGCGGTAGACTCGCGCCATGGAGTTCGATCTGATCGTCATCGGCAGTGGGCCGGGGGGCTACCACGCCGCCCTGCGCGCCGCCCAGCTAGGTCTGAAGGTCGCTTGCGTCGAGAGGAGCGAGGTCGGCGGCGTCTGCCTCAACATCGGCTGCATCCCGACCAAGGCGCTGCTTCACGTCGCTGACGAGATCGAGGGTGCCAAGCACGCCAAGGCGTTCGGCGTCGACCTGGGGGAGCCCAAGGTCGACTTCAAGCAGGTCGACGAGTACAGGGCCGGCGTCGTCAAGAAGATGACCAGCGGCGTCAACGCGCTGTTCAAGGGCAACAAGGTCACGCTGCTCAAGGGGGAGGGGCGTTTCGTCGCGGCCGACACCATCGAGGTCGGCGGCGAGAAGCACAGCGCCGGCAAGTTCATCGTCGCCACCGGCTCGAGCCCAGCCAAGATCCCCGGCTTCGACGTCGACGGCAAGACGATCATCGACTCGACCGGCGCTCTCGACGTCTCGGGCGGCGTTCCCGCGCGGCTGCTGGTGATCGGCGCCGGCGCCATCGGCCTCGAGTTCGCCGACGTCTACAACTCCCTTGGCAGCGCCGTCACGGTCGTCGAGCTCCTCGATCAGATCGCGCCGGCCGCCGACGCCGACGCCGCCAAGGAGCTGCGCAAGGCTCTCGAGAAGAAGGGCATCGCCATCCACACCTCGACCAAGGTGCTGGGGCAGAAGGCGGGCAAGAAGGGCGTCGAGGTCGCCGTCGAGGAAGGTGGCCAGACGAGGACGATCGAGGTCGACAAGGTGCTCGTCGCGGTCGGCCGGCGGCCGAACGGCAAGGGCCTCGGCCTCGAGGACGTCGGCGTAGACGTCGACGCGCGCGGCTTCGTCACGGTCGTCAACGACCATATGCAGACGAGTAAACCGCACATCTACGCCATCGGCGACGTCGCCCGCGCTCCGCTGCTAGCTCACAAGGCGATGAAAGAGGGTATCGCCGCCGCCGAGCACGCCGCCGGCCAGCCCAGCGCCTACGACACGCTGGTGCCGTCCGTCATCTACACCTCGCCCGAGCTCGCCAGCGTCGGCCTGACCGAGGCCGAGGCCGTTGCCGCCGGCCACAAGGTCAGGGTCGGCCGCTTCCCGCTCGCTGCCTCGGGTCGCGCCGCGTCGCTGGGCGTCGACTCCGGCATGATCAAGCTCATCGGCGACGAGGAGACCGACCTGCTGCTCGGCTTCCACATGGTGGGACCGAGCGCTGGTGAGCTGGTCTCCGAGGCGACGCTCGCGCTGGAGATGGGCGCAACGCTCGAGGACGTCGCGCTGACCCAGCACGCGCACCCGACGCTGGCGGAGGGCCTGATGGAGGCCGCCGAGCACGCTCACGGGCGCGCGATCCACATAGCCAACCGCCGCCGCTAGTCGAAGCGCCGGCCGTTGACCGCCGGCCGCCGTCTGCCGGTGCGAGCCGACTCGCTGCCTCTCGCCGGACGGTCTCGTCGAGGGTCCCTAGGTCGTGTAGTCGGCGTTGATGCGCACGTACTCCGGGCTCAGATCGCAGCCCCAGGCCGTGCCGCTCGCGCTGCCGGCGTGTAGGTTGACCTCGATGACCACCTCTTCCTGGCGCAAGGCGGCCGACACCGCGCGGGCGTCGAAGCCGTCCGGTCCGCTCGGGTAGAGCACCGTGCCCTGCAAGATCACCTGGACGCGCGCCAGATCGACGACCGCACCGGACCTGCCTATCGCGGCCAGGATGCGGCCCCAGTTCGGGTCGGCGCCGTAGACCGCCGACTTGACGAGGTTGCTGCTCGCCACCGTGCGAGCCGCGACCCGCGCCTCCTCCTCGGTGCGGGCGCCGGCTACCCTGACCTCGATGAGCTTGGTGGCGCCCTCCCCGTCGCGGGCGACCTTCTTGGCCAGGCGCACGCAGACGTCGGTGAGAGCGGCCTCGAGCGCCCCGCTGTCGGCGCGTACCTGGCGCGAGCTGAGGACTATCGCCATGTCGTTGGTGGAGGTGTCGCCGTCGATGGTCACCTGGTTGAAGCTGCGGTTGATCACGCGGGGCCACATCGCCCTCAGCTCCTCCTGCGGGACCTGGGCGTCGGTCAGCACGAACGCCAGCAGGGTCGCCATGTTCGGGTGGATCATGCCGGCGCCCTTGGCGATGCCGACGATCCTCGCGCCGCCGTCCAGCGTCGCGGCGACCTGCTTGTCGCCCGTGTCGGTCGTGAGTATCGCGTTGGCGAAGGCGCCCGTGTCGGAGCCCAGGTCCCTGACGGCGGCCGGGAGAGCGTCGACGAGCTTGGGGAGCGGCAGACGCTGGCCGATGACGCCGGTGGAGGCGGTGAGCACCTCGTGCACGCGCGAGAGGCCGAGCGAGGCGGCCGCCGCCCCGGCCATGTCCTCGTTGTCCCAGGTGCCCTGCTCGCCGTTGGCGCAGTTGGCGTTGCCGCTGTTCACGACCAGGGCGCGCACAGGCTGCTGGCTGGCGAAGCGGGCGCGGTTGCGCGACACGCAGGGGGCCTTGACCATGTTCGTCGTCGAGGTCAGCGCCCACGCCAGCGGGAAGGGCGAGTAGACCAGCCCCAGGTCGGCGCGACCCGACTCCTTGATACCGGCGGTTACGCCCGCGACCTCGAAGCCTACTGGGACTCTCATCACGACCTCCGACGCATGAAGCGCGTCACGACCACAGGCGTATCACGGCCATAGGCCGAAGGTAGTCAGCGATTCGGCCTCGTCGAAGCCGTACGCGACGTTGAAGCCCTGTACCGCCTGGCCGGCGGCGCCCTTGCCGAGGTTGTCGATGGCGCAGAAGACGACGGCGTGACCGCTGCGAGCGTCGTAACGAGCGCTGAGCAGCGCGCGATCCGAGCCGGCCACGGCCTTCGCCTGCGGCAGCTCCTCCTGGACCGTCACCAGGCGGTCGCCGGCGTAGTAGTCAACGACGAGCTGCAGCAGCGAGTCGTCGTCGAGCGCGGCGTCCGGCGCCCAGGCGGTGCAGGTCGCGATGATGCCGCGGTCCATCGCCACGATGTGCGGGGTGAAGCTGACGCGTCCGGGCGTGAACTCGCCGTGCGTCCGCAGCGCCTTGCCGAAGGCTCGCGCCCTGCCGACCGTGGCCTCGATCTCGGCCGTGTGGCGGTGCGTGCCGGAGGGCTTGTAGGCGCGGGCGTTCTCGTTCATCTCGCTGTAGTGGAGCACCTGCGAGGTGGAGCGCCCCGCGCCGGAGGCGCCCGTCACGACGTTGACCACGATGGGGCCAGTCAGGAGCCCGGCGGCGGCCAGCGGCGCCAGCGACAGGCTGCCGGCAGTGGCGTTGCAGCCGGGGCTGGCGATCAGCTCGGCGCCCGGCAGCTCGCCCCTGTGGAGCTCGACGAGGCCGTAGACGGCCTTGCCGATCAGCTCGGGATGCGGATGCTCGCCGTACCACTGGGCGTAGGTCGCGCTGTCGAGGCGGAAGTCGGCGGAGAGGTCGACGACCTTGACGCCCGCGTCGAGCGCCTTCTTGACCAACGGGGCCGTCGCCGCGTGCGGGGTGGAGCAGAACAGCACCTCGCTGGCGGCTATGACCTCCTCGTCGGTCTGGAACGAGAGGTCCTCGAAGTTGCCCGCGAACTGCGGCCAGCCGTCCGACACGCGCTTGCCGAGGTACTGGCGCGACGCCAGCGCCACCAGCTCGACGCCCCGGTGGCGCGACAGGCGCTCGATGAGGCCGGCGCCGCCGTAGCCGCTGGCGCCGAGCACGCCGACCCTGAGACGCCGGGCGCTGGACCCTGAGGCGCGGTCCGCTGCGCCGAGACCAGTGGCGGGAGCGCTCATGCCGCCTCGCGGTCGGCGAGGAGCTGGACCAGCACCGCCTTCTGCGCGTGCAGACGGTTCTCGGCCTGGTCGAAGACGACGCTGCGCTCGTGGTAGACGCACTCCTCGGTGCACTCCTCGCCGTAGTGCGCGGGCAGGTCGTGCATGAAGACGCCGTCGGGAGCGAGGTCGTCGAACCACTCCGGCGTGATGGTGTAGCCGGCGAAGTCCTGGCGGCGGCGCTCGAGCTCGCCCTCCATGCCCATCGACACCCACACGTCGGTGTACAGAGCGTGCGCGCCCTTAGCCGCGGCGCGAGGGTCGTGGACGATGCTGATGTCGCCGCCGCGCTCCCTGGCCTCGGCGAGGATGCCGGCGTCGGGCTCGTAACCCGGCGGGCAGGCGATCTTGAGCTTGACCCCTGACAGGGCCGCGGCGTTCACGTGCGAGTTGCAGACGTTGTTGCCGTCTCCGACGTACGTCAGCCGCAGGCCCCCGAGGTCGCCGAACGTCTCTTTGAGCGTGACGTAGTCGGCGAGCAGCTGGCACGGGTGCAGCAGGTCGGAGAGCGCGTTGATGACCGGCACGTCGGCGTGGCGGGCGAGCTCGACCAGCGTGTCGTGGCCGTAGGTGCGGGCCATGATGCCGTCGACCCAGCGCTCGAGGTTGTGCGCCACGTCCTTGATCGTCTCGCGGACGCCCCAGCCGATGTAGTTCTGGCTGAGCAGGATCGAGTGGCCGCCGAGCTGCGCCATGGCGATGTCGAAGGTCGAGCGGGTGCGAAGCGACTGCTTCTCGAAGATCATCGCCAGCGACTTGTGCTTGAGCAGCTCGGGCCGGTGGCCGGCCTTCCAACCCTGCTTCAGCTCGATGGCGGTCGAGAGCAGCGCATCGAACTCGGCACGGCTCAGGTCGGCGAGGGACAACAGGTCGCGGCCGCCGAGGCTGGGGACTAGGTTGACTGACATGTGCACCGATCCAAGATCCCGCGCCTCGCGCACCCTAGCCAGAGAGCATCGCGCCACGCGACGCCGCGGGGCGGCTCGGCTCGGCGAGTCGAGCCTCCGCTACGCGGCGAATGCGCAACACTCTAGCACCGCTACACGCCTGCGAGCGGGCGCGGTGTTCGTGGTGGACGCGCGCCTCGCGCACCGGCGCAGGCGATGGGCCCTGAGCCGTGGCGCCCATCAGGCCGGCATCAGCAGCGCCAGGTACCAGGCGACGATCGAGTCGCCGAAGAACAGCGCGAGCAGCCCGCCGGCCAACAGGTACGGTCCGAACGGGATGGCGCGCTTGCCGCCGAAGAGCAGCCGGCCCACCAGCCCGCCGACCGCGCCGACGAACACGGCGAGGAAGAGCGCGACGAGGAGGCTCTCCCAGCCGAGGAAGCCGCCGATCACCGCGGCCAGCTTGACGTCGCCGAAGCCCATCGCGACGGGCTCGTCGTCGCCCGCCGCCGCAGAAGACGGCGTAGCCGGGAGTGCCGCTGGCGCCGCGTTCACGCCGACTGCGCCTCCGGCGCCGTGGGCGCTAACGGTCACAGGCGAGGCCGCCGCGTCCGCGACCAGCGGCTTGGCCGCACCCTTGACCAGGTCGTGGATCCACCAGTACACGGCGCCCGCCAGAGCCCAGAAGCCTGCTGCCATCACGCTGCCGGCGAAGGCGTCGTAGGTGGGCAGGGTGAAGCTCGCGAACGATAGCGCCAGCGCGGCGAGCCACAGCGCGTAGACGATCTGCTCCGGCACCCTCAAGGTCTTGCGCGTGACGAGGTTGACGAGGACACTGACTATCCCGGCCGCCAGGCCCACCCACTCGCCGCCGATGACCCCGGCCAGCGCCGCGATGTTCACCTGGTCGAGGCTCAGGGGCCATAGCCGCTCCTCGGTGTCTGCGAAGCGGCGCAGCACGAGCGCGCCGATCCGGTTGATGAGCACGAGCACGCCGGCGCCGACGAGCACCCCTACGAGAGCGTCCGTCGGTCCCGGCAGCATCTGCGCCCCGCGCGCGAGGTAGGCGGCCAGCAGGACCAGAGGCACCGCAGGCAGCGTCAGCGAGTCCGGCAGCACGTAGTGGTCGACGTCGATGAGCGCGGCCATGGTCAGCATCGAGAGCACGACCAACAGCAGCACCGTCCCACCCGCGTGCTCCAGGCCGGGCCAGCGGAGGACGACCAAGCCGAACAGGAGGGCGAACAGCAGCTCGACCAGTGGGTAGCGCGGGCTTATCGGCTGCGAGCAGCTGCGGCAGCGGCCGCGCAGCACCAACCACGACAGCACCGGCACCAGGTCGAGCGGCCCCAGGCGCCTCCGGCACTTAGGGCAGTGGCTGCCGGGGAAGACGATCGACGCGCCGCGCGGCAAGCGGTGGATGACGACGTTGGCGAAGCTGCCCACGAGCGAGCCGACCACTGCAGCCAGCGCCACCAGCCAGCCAGTCACGGCGGCGTCCGGCATCAGCGGCCAGGGGTGGTGATAGGCGAGAAGTTGGACGATGCCGAGATGTCCGGAGAAGCCGCAACGATGCGTGAACGCGGGCGCATGAGGGTTCTCATCATGTGGGTGATAGACTGCCCACGCTATGAGAAGACTTACCCTACTCGGCCTCGTCGGCGCTGTCGTAGTCGCGTTCGCGGCCTCCTCGCTGAGCGCGCAGAGCCGGCCCACCAAGGTCGTGTTCATCGACTCACAGACCGCGCTCATGGCGCATCCGTCCGGCGCCGCCGTCAACGCGCTGCGAGAGCAGGCTACGGCGGAGATCAACGAGCTGGCCGCGAGCATCAACGCCCTCGAGCGCCGGATCGTCGCCGGGGAGCAGCTCTCGGCCGAGGACGCCGAGCGCTACCAGACGCTGCAGACATCGCTGAACGCCATCCAGAACCGCTACCTGGCCGAGATCGACGCCGTCGCCGCGCCCGCGGTGACCGCGGTGAACGAGATCATCACCCAGCTGGCGCAGGAGAACGGCTACACGATCGTCTTCGACCGCGAGACCGCGCGCGAGAGCCGACTGATCGTCTACTCCGACGGCGACCTCGACATCACCCAGCTGGTGCTGGACCGGCTGCAGGCCCCCTAACCGCGCGCTCAACCAGACGCTCAGCCGGGCTCGACGGCAACGCGGCCGTCGAGCCCGGACTGTTCCTCGTATTCGAACAGGGTGCCAGGCGGGGCTAGGTGGTCGTGTTGCCGTCGAGCCCGGACTGTTCCTCGTACTCTAGATGCCACGCGTCTACTAGCTGTCGCTCCTCGTTGGTCAGGTCTGCCGAAGCCAACAGGTCGGGCCGCCTCTCGAACGTCCGGCGTAGGGCCTGACGGCGGCGCCACACCGCGACCTCGCCGTGATGGCCCGACAGGAGCACGTCCGGCACGCTCATGCCGCGGAACTCGGGCGGCCGGGTGTAGGAAGGGTGATCGAGCAAGGAAGCCGTGAACGAGTCCTCGGCGTGGCTCGCCTCGTCTCCCAGCGCCCCCGGCAGCAGCCGGGTCACCGCCTCGATGAGGCACAGCGCCGGCAGCTCGCCGCCCATCAGCACGAAGTCTCCCAGCGACACCTCGCGGGTGACGAGGCTCTCAACCCGCGCGTCGAAGCCCTCGTAGCGACCGCTCAGCACGCAGACGTGGCGGCGCGAGGCCAGCTCCCTCACCAGCTCCTGATCGAGCGGCTGGCCGGCGGGAGAGAGAAGGATGACCTCGTCGGGAGGCTGCGCTTCGGCGCTTACCTCGTCCAGCGCCTGGGCGACCACCTCGACCCTGATCACCATCCCGGGGCCGCCGCCGTAAGGGGAGTCGTCGACGCGGTTGGTGCGGTTGCCGGCGAAGCGCCGCAGGTCGCGAGCCTCGACCTCGAGGATGCCGGAGTCGAGCGCGCGGGCCAGCAGACCCTCGCTCAGGTAGCTCCGGATCAGGTTGGGGAAGAGGCTGTAGACGGTGAGGCGCAAGGTGAGAGCACCTTAGCGCGTCTAGTCGGCGAGCAGGCCCGGAGGCGGGTCGATGAGGTCGAGAGCGTCCTCGCCGAGGACGACGTAGGGCGCGTTGAGAGGCGCCAGCACCAGGTCGCCGCTCACTAGCTCGATCTCGACGTAGTCGTTGGGGCCGAAGTGAGCCGTCTTGACGGTCCCGACGCGCTCGCCGCCTACACGCACGGCCAGTCCGGCGAGGCTTGCCTCGGGACCGGCGGCGTCGAGCTCGGCGAGCAGGTCGCCGGGGAGGTCGTCGGGGTTCGCATGGACCTCTGCGTTCACGAGAGCCTGGGCGGCGGTGCGGTCCCTGACGCCCTCGAGGTAGAGCAGCACGCCGGTTTCGTTGAGCTCGAGGTCCCTCACGCGCAGCCGGCCCGCGCCGCTGACGAAGACGGTCTCCAAGGCCTGGAGGGCGTCTACCGACGCGGGGCTGGCAGGTCTGAAGCGCAGCGCGCCGGCTAGCTTGAAGGTCTTGCCGAGCCGGCCGAGGAGCACGTGGCCGGAAGGTGCGCGCTGGTTCGGGGAGGTCACCTGGCGCCGCCGTTCGCGCCGCTACCGGCGTTCACTCGAGTAGCTGGACCTCGACGCGCTGGCGGCCGTCGGCGGCGGCCCTCGCGAGCGTTCTGAGCGCGTTGATCACGCGTCCGCCGCGCCCGATGATGCGGCCGGCGTCGCCTTCTGCGCAGGTGACCTCGATGACCAGCGAGCGGTCGCTGCGCTCGGCGTGTACGACGAGCCTCTCAGGCTCGCTTACGAGGTTCTGCAGGATGTAGGTGACCAAGTCGACCGGCATCTAGCCTCCGTGTGTGCGGCCCGGCGGGCCGAGCGGGTCAGCGACCTGAGCGGGTCCGTTGACCTAGCCGAGTCTATCGACCCCGCCGAGTCTACGGCTCGGGCGCGAGGCGGCTCAGGCCTTGGCCTGCGCCTCCTGGCGCTTCTTGAAGCTGGCGCGCTTCGTGGCCTGCGCGAAAGCAGGCACCTCGACGCCGGTCTTCTGGAACAGGCGCACGACGGTGTCCGTCGGCTGCGCGCCGTTGCCGAGCCAGTGGGCGGCGCGGTCGGCGTCGATCTTGAGGTTGTCGTTGGTGGTCTCGCGCGGATCGTAGTAGCCGATCTGCTCGATGTAATCTCCACCGCGCTTGGTGCGACCGTCGACGACGACGACGCGGTAGTGCGGGTTCTTCATCGAGCCCATGCGCATCAGGCGGATCTTGACCATGCTTGCGGTTCCTCCGTTGTTGCCTTGTCGGCGTTAGCCAGTCGGCCGCCGGCGCCAGGGTTCTGGACGCCGCGGCACTAAGCCACCTAGTGTACACAAGGCGCGCTGTTTCGCCAACGAGTTGTAGTGGTTCAGGCTAGTTGAGACGGTTAGAGGAGGTTCCTTGCTTCAGCGTACTCGGCTGGGGTGAGGTAGCCAAGGGCTTGGTGGGGTCGGGTGT
>CAYYOK010000077.1:0-16205 GCA_964473205.1 uncultured bacterium
GCTCCTCCGATCACGATCCGGTGATCGTCGGGCTGCGGTTGGGACGCTGAGACGCGGCCGCCGCGATGGGCTCAGATGGGCCTAAGCCGGGCCGGCCCGTCGTGACCGCGGCGCCTGCGCACTACCTCGGCCGGGCGAAGACCTGCGTCCAGTAGGTCCCGGCCTTGCCGGCCCCGAACTCCGTGAAGGCGGAGCTCATCAGGTTGCGGCAGTGACCCGGGCTGCCCAGCCAGCCCGACATCACCGACTCGACCGTCGGATAGCCCCGGGCGGCGTTCTCGCCCCAGGCCGAGTGCTGGTAGCCGGTCCTGGCGATGCGCTGTCCCGGGTTGCTACCGTCCGAGCCGGTGTGAGTCAGCTTGCCCATGGCCAGCATGTCCTCGCTGTGCGCGGCGGCTGCCATCACCAGGCGCGCCTCGACCTTCAGCGCCGGCACCGGCGGCATGTACGTCTCACCGCACTGCCGGCCGGCGGCGCGCGCCTGGTTCACCAGCACCAGAAGCTGGTGCGAGATCGAGGTCTGCTCGGGTCGCGGCCTCGGCTCGGCGGTGCCGCAGGCGGTCAGGACCGCTGCGACCAGGCAGGCGAGGGCGGCGGATCTCAGGGGCGACGGGGTGCCGATCGCGGTCCGCTGCATCGCGCCAGTCTAGGGACGCGCCCAGCCGCCAGCGGTACGTTTCGCCTCTAGCTACCTCAGCGGCACCCGGAAGGTCGACCAGACGGCGCTCCCCACGACCTCGGTGCTGCCCACCGCCACCCCGGTCCTGACGGCCAGCGCCTCCAGGAGGTTGGCCGCGAAGTCGCCGAGCGCGACGAGCTCGCTGAAGGTGGGCAGCTCGGCGATGTCGACGTGGAGGTCGCCGTCGGCAACGGCCTCGCGCGCCAGAGCCCTCAAGCCCGTGGCAACGGGCGCCGAAGCCGCGTCGGCGACCTGAGCGAAGCCTCGCAGGTAGCGCGGCAGGTCGATGAGCTCGTAGCCGAGCTGACGCGGCGACTGGCTCGTCACCAGGTGCCCGACGTTGGGGTCTGCCGCGACGCCGCTGCTGCCCAGGTAGACGTCGATCACGCGCGCCATCGTCGCGGCCGGGTTGGCGATGACCAGATGCCCGCCGAACACGCCCAGCCCCATGTCGGTCAGAGGACCCACCCGCCAGCGCTCGTAGGAGACGCCGCGATAGGTCTGGGGCTTGACCGACACCATGTCGTCCCAGCCGAGGGTGTCGGCGGAGAACGGGTCGGCCGGGAACGGGTCGGCCGGGAACAGCTCGGAGCCGGGCAGGCTTCCGGAGAGGGACGCGGCCCGTTCCAGCGCTGCCCGCGCGAGGCCGGCGAGCTGCTCGATGCCCGCCGACGCCGCGGCCTCCGACCTGACGGGGATGGTCGTCACGCCCTCCATGCCGACCAGGTAGGAGAACAGGTCCGTGCCGGGGACCTCGAGCTCGGCGACGTGGAAGGTAGTGCCGACCCAGTCGAGCAGCGCACCGTCCAAATCGACGTCGAGGTGGCGGCTGGCGAGGCTGCGCAGGTCGACGCGCTCGCCGATGAGAGGCTCGGCGGCCGCCAGCCACGAGTCGATCCACGCGACGAAGGCTGGCAGCGAGAAGTGACCCACCGAGAGCGCCGAGACGCCGCGCGGCACCAATGCTGGCGCGGCGAGAGGCTCCCCGGTGCCGAGCACCAGGCTGGCGAGCTCGCTCTCGCCGAAGCCGTCGTCCACGGTCACGACCGAGTTGAGGACCAGACCGCCGGCGTCGAACGAGGCGTTCATGGCCACGCCGCTGACGGTCTTGAGGCTGGCGAGGACCTTGCGAACGAGGGGCGCGGTGTCCTCCCCTGTGGGGATCATGCCGATCAGCCCCTCGACGCCTTGCGCCAGCGCCGCCAGGTCGAGGGTCAGCCCCACGCCGCCGCTCATCATGTTCGAGGCCAGCTGGCCGATGGGGGTGCGCAGGTGGCTGGGCTCGTTCGCGCCGTTGGCGAGACGCACGGCGCCGCGCACCAGGTCGACGTTCGTAGCCAGGACCAGGTCGCCGCCGACGAGGGCGCCGATGATGGGCTGATCGCTGCCGTCGGCGAAGACGTCCAGTCCCACGCCGTCCTGGCTGAGCGAGACCTCCGAGGCGAAGCAGTAGACGAGCTCGCGGTAGACGCCCGCGACCGGCTCGGCTGCGGCGGGGCGAAACACCATCACCACGCCCGGCATCGGGTTGAAGCTGGAGAACGACACGCCGAGGACGAGAGAGCCCCAGCGGTCGGCGCCGACCAGGCCCGCCATACCCTCGGCGGCCGCGGGACAGTCCGCCGCCAGCTCGCTCAGCATCTCCGCCCTGAAGTCGTCGAGCTCGCCTCCGAAGCCGAGAGCCTCGGTAGCGCTCTCCCCGGCGAGGGTCAGCAGGCGCTCGAGGATCGGGGCGACGGCCTCGTAGCCGGCTGCGCGCAGGGCGCCGTCCCAGAAGCCGCGCGGCACGTCGAGGTCGGAGGCGTGGAGCGCGAGGACGGTGGTGCCTGGCAGGAGGCCGGCCAGCGGCGTCGCCTGTGCGAACGAGCTCGAGGCCGAGGCGAGGACGAGGCAGACCGCCGCGAGGCGGGCGAGCCCCGGGGCCGGACGGCGGCCTGCGGCGGCCGCTGCTGAGGTGCGATGACTACGCATGGCGGCATTATCGCAGCAGGAAGGCGCCCGGCCCCCGCCTCAGGCTGCAAGCGTCAGCCTGACGAGACGTCCCGCCGCGAGAACGCCGCCACGGCCACGACCACCAGCAGCAGCACCCCTCCGAACAGCAGCGCCAGGCCAGTCGGGTCCAGGCCGGTGGTGATCGGATCGTCGCCGTAAGCCCAGTGGTACGGCGTCAGGCGCCTCAGCCACGGCAGGTCGGCTGTCACCGCCACGGCATCGAGCACGTACGCCAGGACCGCCAGCCCGGCGCCGGCGGCGGTGGCGACCGAGCGCCTGCCCGTCACGGCGCCGGCGGCCAGACCCGCGGCGCCGGTCAGCGTGACGAGCCCGAGCAGCGACAGCGAGGCGGCCGCGACGTTGCCGCCGGACAGCTCGAGCTGCGAGGGACCCGAGAGCAGCATGATCGTCACCCAGCCGACGGCCGACAGCGCCAGCAGCTTCACGAGCAGGGCCAGCGCGCGCTCGAGGACGAGCCGTGCGCGCGACACGCCGTGCGCCAGCGTCAGCTCGAGCGAGCCGCTCTCCTCGTCGCCGGCGATCGCCTGCGCGCCCCAGCCGACCGCTGCTATCGCCAGCAGCAGGAAGGCCGTCAGGCCGAAGTAGGTGGCCTGCGTGTAGCCGGCGCCCGTCGCCAGCCGGTCGAGCCCGAACACGCGCGACAGCTCGGGCGAGAACGCGTCGAGGTAGGTCTGCATCATCTCGCTGCCGCCGGCCGACGGGTAGAAGGGCAGGTAGAGCAGGCTGGCGCCGACGATGCTCGCGCCCCATGCGATCAGCCCGCGCCGGCCGTTCGCCAGGTCGCGCAGCATCACGGGCAGCGGCCTAGTCATGGCGGTAGAGGTCCAAGACGGCCTCCTCGAGCTGGGGCTCTCCTACCACCAGGTCGATGACCTCGAAGCGCGCCAGCGCCTTCACCAAGCCGTCGACGCCGTCCTCGAGCGCGCCGCTGACCCCGACCTCGTCGCCTTCCGCGCTCACCCGCAGCCTGGAGCCGAGCTCGCCCAAGGCGGCGTGAACGGCGTCCGGCGCAGCCCTGAGCCGGGCTCTGACGTTACGGCGGCGGCTGAACCTGAGCTGATCGACGGGTCCGGACTCGACCAGGCGCCCGCGATGCAGCACGCCTACGCGGTCGGCGACCTTCTCGATCTCGCTGAGCACGTGCGAGCTGAGCAGCACCGTCTGGCCGGCGCTCCGAGCCTCGCGCACCAGCTCTAGGAACTCCTGCTGCACCAGCGGGTCGAGGCCGCTGGTGGGCTCGTCGAGGACGAGCAGCTCGGGCTCGTGCATGAACGCTTGGATCAGGCCGACCTTCTGCTTGTTGCCCTTCGACAGCTTGCCTATCTCGCGCTCGAGGTCCAGCCCGAGCCGCACGGCGAGGACGTCGATGGCGCCTCGCGCCACCGGTCCGCTCAGCGCTGCGAAGTGCTCGAGCAGGTCGCGCGCCCTCGCCCTGCCGCCCAGGCGCAGCTCGCCTGGCAGGTAGCCGATGCGGCGGCGCAGCGCAGCGCCGCCCGCCCGCGGCGCGGTCCCGAGGACCGCTAGCGAGCCGGCGGTGGGCCGGATCAGGTCGAGCAGCATCCGCATCGTCGTGGTCTTGCCGGCCCCGTTGGGTCCGACCAGCCCGAACACCTCGCCTCGATGCAGCCTGAGGTCGAGAGCGTCCAGAGCCGTCACCGCGCCGAAGCGCTTGGTCAGCCCCTCGGCGAGCACCGCCGGAGCGGTGCCGTGCGTGCGGGCGTTCACGTTCCACCTCCAGTCACGGTCTTGGCGGCGTCCAGGTAGTCGCTGCTGAGGTACAAGCCGCGGGTGTAGATCTCCAAGGCAGGCAGCATGTAGCGCGTCAGGCTGGCCGCGTCCAGGTCCACCCCGCCCAGCGCGCGCCCGACGTGGCTCCCCAGGACCAGCGGTGCGAGCGCGTGGGTGGCCAGCACCACGGCTAGCGCCGTGGCGTCCTCGCTGCCTCGGACCTGCCCTGCGGCGGCCGACTCCGCCAGCATGGTCTGCGTCTGCGCCAGCAGCGCATCGAACAGCGCGGCGCCCGCCTGCGAGTCCTCGCTCGTCAGCATCCGCACCAGGTAGTCGAGCGCCGGCTTGTACCTCTCGGTGTCGATCAGCCACTCGCGCATCGTTCCCACCAGGTCGCGGTCCAGCTCCTCTCGCCCGCTGTCGACGAGCTCCCGGCTGACGTACCTGTCGCAAGCCTCCCGCAGCCCTTCCTTGCTGCCGTAGTGGTGGATGACGAGAGCAGCGCTCACGCCCGCCTCCTCGGCGACGCGCCTGACCGTGGTGGCGGCGAAGCCGTCGCGACCGAACAGCAGGAGCGCAGCGTCGCGGATGCGCGCGCGGGCCGTCTTGTCGGCCGGCCCGGTCCTCGCGGCCCTAGCTGCCTGGTCGGCTCGGTCGGCACTGTCGCTCTCGCCATGAGCTGAACACATGTTCAGTATTATGAACGGACGTTCAGTCGAGGTCAAGGCCTTGGCGAGCGAGCACGAACGCGCCCTCGAACCTCTAAGGTTGGCCGTATGCCGGGCCAGCGACACGAAAGACCGCGCTTCACCGACCAGAGCTTCGACGGCCTGCAGCCTGCGGACGCCGGCTTCGAGGGCGCGATCCTCCTCGGCTGCACCTTCACCGGCTGCGACCTGTCGGAGGCGTCGTTCGCCGGCGCCCAGCTCGTCGAGTGCCGCTTCGCGGACTGCGAGCTGCCGCTGCTCGACCTCAGCGACGCCGTCTTCCAGGCCGTCTCCTTCGACACCTGCCGCCTCACCGGCATCAACTTCTCGCTGCTCAGCCGCCTGCCGATCGTGCCAGAGGCCAAGCTCGCAGGCTGCGACCTGAGCTTCTGCAGCTTCCGGCAGCTCGACCTGCAGGCCTGGAGCTTCGAGGACTGCCGCTTCACGGAGGCCGAGTTCGCGCGCTGCGAGCTCAAAGGGGTGTCGTTCGCGCTTTCCGACCTGACGCGCTGCTCGTTCTCCCGCAACGACCTGGCCGGGGCCGACCTGCGCGGCGCCCGCGGCTACGCCATCTCGCCGCTGGAGAACAACCTGCGCGGGATGCGCGTCAGCCTGCCCGAGGCGCTCGGGCTGCTCGCGGCGGTCGGCGTCGTCGTCGAGTAGTGACGACGCGTTGACTTCGCGCGCTCGTAGACATACAGTTACCAGCCATATCGTTATGCGAGACGTTATCGCTATCCGAGACGAGCCTGTGATCCAGCTTCCCGAGCTGCGGGAGGGCGGCCAGTACGTCATCTCGTCGGCGCTGCGCACGCTCCAGGTCCTGCGAGCCTTCAGCGAGCCGCCGCATCGCCTAGGCCTGGCCGATGTCGTCGCCAGCCTGGGCCTGGAGAAGAACCAGGCCTACCGCTCGCTCAAGACACTGGAGGCGGCGGGCTTCCTCGAGGCGACGGCCGACGGGCGCTTCACGCTGGGAGCCGTCGTCGCCGACCTGAAGATCGCCGCGCACAGGTCGGCCGGCGCATCGCTGATGGAGGCCGCGGCGCCGCTGCTCGATCACGTCAGCGAGCAGACGCATGAGACCGTCCACCTCTTCGTGCGCGTCGGCGACCAGGCTCTCTGCGTCGACCGGCGCGAGAGCACGCAGAGCGTCAGGCTGGTCAGCGTGCTAGGTCACACGCTCCCTCTCCACGCCGGCGCCGTCCCCAAGGCGATCCTCGCCAACCTGAGCGGGAGCGAGCAGGAGAGGATCCTGGACAGGCTCGGCGACCTGCCGCGCTTCAACGACAAGACGATCACCGACCGCGCGCAGCTCAGGGAGCTCCTCGCGCGGATCCGCGTCCAAGGGTTCGCGGTGTCCGACGAGGACTTCGATTCGGCCGCCAGAGGCGTCGGCTCCGCCATCTTCGGCGAAGGCGGCGTCGTCGTAGGGGGGATCAGCGTGGGCGGGCCGTCGTACCGCATCACCGACGAGGTGCTCGCCCAGTTCGCTCAGCTCGTTCGCGCCGCCGCCGGAGAGATCAGCCGGCGTCTGGCGTTGGCGGAGAAACTCTAGGAGGTCTGACATGAAGGCCCGACGTACCCTCTTCCGGCGCCTCGCGATGCTGCTGCTGGCGCTCAGCGCCGGCCTGGCGGCCGCGCAGCAGGCGGACACGTCCGCCGTGCTGAACCTAGCCACCAACGCCGACCCCACGCTCAACCCGTGGACGCCCGGCGCCGTGATCGAGTCGAACCTGATCAACACCGTCCTCTTCGAGCAGCTCACCCGCTACTCGCCCGAGGACCTGACTCCGGCCCCGATGCTCGCGACGAGCTGGCGCGCCGAGGACGGCGGCCTCGCCTGGGTCTTCGAGCTGCGCCAGGGCGTCTTCTGGTCCGACGGCGACCCGTTCGACGCCGCCGACGTCGCCTTCACCTTCAACGACGTCGTCTTGAACCCCGAGCTGGGCGCGCAGAGCGCCTCGCAGTTCTCGGCCATCCAGACGGTCGAGATCATCGACGACCACACGGTCAGGTTCGTGCTCAACCGGCCGTTCTCGGCGCTCCCGTACTACCTCGCCTCGTTCGCCGGCATCGTCCCCGTCCACGTGCTCGGCGACGCCCCGAACCCGCTGCAGGTCGCGGAGTTCAACAAGGGCACGCCCGTCACCACCGGCCCCTACAAGGTCGCCGAGTTCGTGCCCGGCTCGTACGTGCGCCTGGTGCCCAACGAGCACTACTGGGCCGGCACGCCGCAGCTCGCCGGCATGGTCTTCCGCATCATCCCCGACCTCAACACCCAGGTCGCAGAGGCGATGGCCGGCCAGCTCGACGTCGTGACCCGCCTCAGCCCTCAGAACGTCGGCGGCATCGAGTCGACCGGCGCGCTCGAGGTCCTGCGCCAGTCTCAGAACCTGTTCTTCTTCGTCGCGCCCAACCACGACGACGAGCGCCTCGCCGACGTGCGCGTGCGGCAGGCCATGACCCTCGCCATCGACCGTCAGGCGATGATCCAAGCGATCCTCAGTGGCTTCGGCGAGGTCGCCAGCGGGCCCGTCGCCCCGATGCTCGGCGCGCTGTTCAACGGCGACGTCAGGCAGTACCCCTACGACCCCGAGGCCGCCGCTGCGCTGCTGGACGAGGCCGGCTGGACGCTTGGCGCCGACGGCATCCGCCAGAAGGACGGCCAGCGGCTGTCGTTCTACATGCCGACCGGCCAGTTCGGAGACCTGGTGCCGGCCACGCTGCTGGTGCAGCAGTTCTGGCAGGACGTCGGCATCCAGGTCGATGTCCAGGTCATGGAGTGGAACGCCTACATCCAAGACGTCGTGCTGGGCCGCAACTACGAGGTCACCCTCGCCTGGTGGAGCATGCCCCCGACCGCGGACGTAGCGCCCTACTTCTCGTGCTCGGCCGCTCAGACCGGCAACAACATCCCCAACTACTGCAACGCCGCGCTCGACGTGATCCTCGACGAGGGCCGCGCCGCGCTGACGCTCGACGAGCAGATCGACGCGTACAGCCGCATGCAGGAGCTGCTGGCCGAGGAGCTCGCGTACATCTACCTGTGGTGGCCCGACATCCTCACGGCCAAGTCCGTGCGCCTGCAAGGCTTCCCCGAGATCACCGCCAGCGCAGCCTTCCAGCATTCGTTCGACTGGTACGTCACCGGCCGCTAGCCTTGAGTAGGCGTGCTTCCCCGCGTCAGCGGGGAAGCACGCGCTCTCGACCGCCTGACGGCGGTCGTTCGGAGGTCACGACCCACAGATGACGCAGTACCTGGTGCGGCGGTTGGCTCAGGGTCTGGTCGTCCTGTTCCTCGTCTCACTGCTGACCTTCTTCCTCATCAACCTCGCCCCAGGCGGACCCTCTGCCCTGGTCGACATGTCGACCACCGTCGCGGAACGCAACGCGCGCTACGCGCTCTTCGGGCTCGATCGCCCCGTGCACGAGCGCTACGTCACCTGGCTGGGCGGCGCCGTGCAGGGCGATCTCGGCACCTCGATCAACCAGGGGCTGCCGGTCAGCCGACTGCTGCTGCAGAGGCTCGGCGCGACGGTGATCCTCGCTTCGACGGCGCTGGTCCTCGCCGCCGCCTTCGGCATCCTGCTCGGCATCGTCGCGGCCATGAACCCGAACCGCTGGCCCGACCACATCGTCGGTACCGTCGCGACGCTGGGGATGTCGGTGCCGAGCTTCTGGCTCGGCATCATCGCGATCATCCTCTTCGCCGTGGAGCTCCGCTGGCTGCCCGCATCCGGCATCGCCTCGATAGGCCGCTCCTTCGATGTCGTCGACCGGTTACGTCACCTGGTGCTGCCAGCCGGCGTCCTGGCGTTCGGGCTGATGCCGAACATCGTGCGCGTCACGCGAGCCGCCGTGCTCGACGTCAAGGCGACTGACTACGTGCGCACCGCGCGCTCCAAGGGCCTGCCCGACCGGCAGGTGCTGACCAAGCACATGCTTCGCAACGCCTTCGTGCCGATCACTGCGATGCTCGGGCTCATCACGACAGTCCTGTTCTCCGGCTCGGTCGTCATCGAGAGCGTCTTCGGTTACGCCGGCATCGGCCGTCTCGCGATAGAAGCCGCGAGGGGCCGCGACTACCCAGTCATCCTGGGCGTCACGATGCTCGCCGGGGTCGTCGTGGTGGTCGTCAACCTGATCGTCGACACGCTCTACGCGGTGATCGACCCGAGGATCCGCCATGGCTGAGGTCTTGAGCGCCGGTCGGCCGGCAGCCCCGCTCAGCCGCCGCCGCAAGTTCTTCGCCAAGGCGCTTCGGCAGCCACTCGGCCTCATCGCCCTCGCGGTACTCGTTCTCATGGTCCTGCTCGTCGTCTTCGGACCTGCCTTCCTGCCGCACTCCCCCACCCGCACCAACCCGCTGCAGACCCTGCAGGCGCCCTCGGGCGCGCACTGGCTCGGCACCGACGAGCTCGGCCGCGACGTCTTCGCGCGCCTGGTCCACGGCGGCCGCGTCTCGCTGGCCGTGGGCCTCTTCTCGATGCTGGTGGGCCTGTCCATCGGCATCACGGTCGGGGGCAGCGCCGGCTACTTCGGCGGCCGCACCGAGAGCGTGCTGATGCGCATCGTCGACACGTTCATGGCGATCCCCGCCTTCTTCCTGATCCTCGTGATCGTCACCAGCTTCGGCAACCACCCGGTGATGATCGTCATCACCGTCGGCATCGGCTTCTGGGCCCAGATGGCCAGGAGCGCGCACGCCGAGTTCAAACGCTTCCGCCGCGCCGACTTCGTCGAGGCGTCCAGGGCGCTCGGCAGCCAGCACCTGAGGCTGATGCTGCGGCACATCCTGCCGCAGGTGATGCCGCAGGCCACGGTGCTCGCCACCCTCGGCGTCGGCTGGGCGATCCTGACCGAGGCCGGCCTGAGCTACCTGGGGCTCGGCATCCAGCCTCCCCTGGCCTCCTGGGGCAACATGCTGCAGAACGCCCAGGCCTACCTGTTCCGCGCCCCGATCCTGGCCGTCTGGCCCGGGCTCTTCATCGCCATCACCGTTCTCGCCTTCAACGTGCTCGGCAACGCTCTGCGCGACATCCTGGATCCGCGCGCTTGAAGCGCGTCCTCGCCACGCAGGCGGCCGAGCGCGTCATCTGTCCGCGCGCACCGCGTCCTACCCGCCCCACCCCCGGGCTCGCCAAGCCCGGCTAAGGAGTTCCATGCAGAAGAAGCGCTACGACGGCTACCGCGCCTACCAGTACCTCGACCCCGCCGACCTGCCGAAGGTCGAGCTGGTCGAGCAGTTGAACCGCGTGCCGAGCCACGCCCCCGAGGTCACGTCCGAACAGGAGGCCCGCGTCAGGCGCCTGATGGACGAGAACCTCGTCGTCTCCTTGCACGACCACTGCTTCGTCGCGCCGAAGAACCTCAGGGACTTCCTCGAGTTCCGCCGCTACGGTCGCGAGTTCACCGCCTACGAGGGCATGGCCGCGAGCGGCATGGACTGCGTCTTCGACGCGATGATGGACGGCACCGCGATGATCACCTCCCGCGCCGGCTGGAAGTGGGAGGACGTGATCTTCGACATCGGCATGCGCCTGTCCGACATCGCCCACCAGGACCTGGTCGAGCTGGCGCTGACCACCGAGGACATCCGCCGCTGCAAGCGCGAGGGCAAGATCGCGTTCGTCGTCTCCATCGAGGGCGCCGCGATGATCGAGAACGAGCTCGACCGCATCGACGTCCTGTACGGCTTCGGCATGCGCTCGCTCGGTATCTGCTACAGCGAGGCCAACGCGCTCGGCGCCGGCCTGAAGGAGCCCGCCCACTACGGCCTGACCGACTTCGGGCGCCGCGCCGTCAAGCGCATGAACCAGCTCGGCATCGCTATCGACGTCTCGCACTCCAACGACCAGACCTCCCTCGACACCATCGAGCTGTCGCAGCACCCCGTGTTCATCACGCACGCCGGTGCCCGCGCCCTGTGGAACACGCCGCGCCTCAAGCCCGACGAGGTGATCAAGCGCTGCGCCGAGAAGGGCGGCGTCATCGGCATCGAGGCGGCGCCCCACACGACGATCACGCGCGACAACCTCACGCACTCGCTCGAGTCGTTCATGGAGCATTTCGAGTACTGCGTCGACCTCGTCGGCATCGATCACGTGGCGTTCGGGCCCGACACGCTCTTCGGCGACCACGTAGGCCTGCACCAGGCGCTGCGCGAGGCGCTGTCCCTCGGCGCGTCCAAGGGCAAGGAGCCTTACCCGACCGTTGAGTACGTCGACGGCATCGAGAATCCCGCCGAGGCCTTCCCGAACATCGTGCGCTGGCTGGTGAAGCACGACTACTCGGACGAGGACATCGCCAAGGTCGTAGGCGGCAACATCATGCGCGTCCTGGACGAGGTATGGGTGCGCTGAGCCAGCAGCGAGCCGCCGCGAGCCAGAACGCGGCGCCGTCGGGCTCTGGCGCAGGCGGCCCATCCCAGCGACTAGCGGGCCTGAGGATCGGCGTCTACGGCAGCGGCGGGGCGCCCTGGCACCACCTCGCGCTGCTCGCCGTCAACGGTGCGAGCGTGGCGGTGGTCCGCGCCGAGGACGTGGCGGCCGGGCGGCTCGCTGACCTGGACGCGCTCGTCTTCCCCGGCGGCGGCGCCACGGCGATGGCCGGCCTGATCGCACCCTTGGGCGAAGCCGGCGCGACCGCGGTCCGCGCCTGGGTCGAGCGCGGCGGCACCTACGTGGGCTCCTGCGCGGGCTCGGTGCTGCCCGTGGCGCTGGCCGGCGCCGCGGACGAAGCGGTGCCGGCGGCTCGCTGCCTGCGCCTGGTCGACGTGCCGCTGGCCAACACCGGCGACGAGATGCTCGGCGGCCTCGCCTCGCCGGGTGTCGGTCGGATACGCGTCCGCCTCGACCCTTCCCACCCGTTCTGCGACGGCCTACCCGAGGTCGTCGAGCTGGTCCACTACAACGGCCCGCTGTTCGACCTCGCGCGCGCAGGCTCTGACGTCAGCGCGTTCGCCTGGCCGGTGGCGGCGACCGAGGGCTTCACCCACGCCGAGCGCTTCCTCGAGGCTCCGGGCGCGCCGGAGACACCTGGGCCGACGGAGGCAGGCCAGCCGCCCCCGAGCGCGGACGAGGTCGGCACGACCCTGGAGCGCTGCATCGCGGCCGGCGCGGCCACCGGCGTCGTGGCTGCGTTAGGCACGGGCCGGGCGCTGCTCTTCGGATCGCATCCGGAGTTCGGGCTCGGACCGCTCGGGCTCGGCTGGGGTGCCGGCGAGACGCTGCTAGTCAGGGCTCTGGAGACCGCCGTCTCCGGTCCCCGCACGGGCGCGAGCGCTCTCCCGGATCGGTCGGCACCGTTCTGGGCTACCGCTCCCGAGCGGCCGGGCGCGTCCGCCGCCGCGCTGGCTGACGAAGCCGTCACCTCCCTTCGCAGCGCCGCGGGGCGCTTCACCCTTCTCGCACGGGCAGCGCCTGACGGCCGGCTCGAGCCAGGCTACGCCGCCTCGTTCCACGGCACGCCGGCGAAGCGGGCCTGGGCCGAGGAGCTCTCGGCCGCAGCCGAGGCCTGCTTGGCAGCAGCCGAGGATCTTGAGGCGCTGGCCGACCATGAGGCATCGACCCAGAACGACGCTCCTGCCGGCACGCGATGGCTCGGTGAAGCCGACCTGCCGTGGCTCGACGACGCCCCGAGGGCCGGCCAGGACTTCGGGGCCATGGGGCTGCTCCAGGTATTGGCTACGCTACATGGACAGCTCGACGCCGCGGAGCGCGCGCTGACGCGAGCGCCGGCGAGGCCCGCTCACGCCTACGACCTCTTCGACTCCCATCCGTTCCACCTGGCGATGGGCAGCTACCTCAGCGCGGCCGGCATGGCTGCGGCGGCGCTGCTCACCGTCACGGTCATCGCTGCTCGCAGAGAGACGGTCGGCGCGAGCTGCCGCCGGCTGCTATGGAAAGGCACGACATGTTCGTAGAAGTCAACGGCGTGAAGCTCAGGGTGCACGTCCAGGGCAAGCACGACGCCATCCCCATCTACGCTCACCACGGCGCCCCCGGCCTTGGCACGCATGCCGAGCCCAAGCGCGCCTTCGGACCTCTCGCCGACGAGTACCGCATCGTGTCGTTCGACGCCCGCGGCTCGGGCGAATCAGGCGCGGTCCCGCCGTTCTCGCACGAGCAGTGGGTCGCCGACCTCGACGCGCTGCGCGAGCATTTCGGCGACGAGAAGATCGTCATGACCGGCGGCTCGTACGGCGGCTACGTCGCGCAGGAGTACACGCTCGCGCATCCCGAGAGGGTCACGCACCTGATCCTGCGCGACACCTCGGCCTCGCGCCGCTTCGAGAAGCTGGCGCGTGCCAACGCCCTGGCGCGCGCCGCCGAGTACCCTGATATCACGCCCGAGCTGCTCGACAAGCTGTTCGCTGGACGCATCGACAGCGACGAGGAGTTCCGCCACGCGTACGCCACCATCGCGCCGCTCTACGACGCCAACACCACCCCCGAGAAGGCCGCCCAGCGCGTGGCCTCGGCGACCTTCCGCTACCAGACGCACAACTGGGCGTTCTCTCGCAACATCCCCAGCTTCGACATCAGCGGCCGCCTGCACGAGATCGGGTGTCCGACCCTGATCGTCGTCGGCCGGCACGACTGGATCACGCCGGTGGCCGCGTCGGAGGAGATCGCGGCCGGCATCCCGAACGCGCGGCTGGAGATCTTCGAGAACTCCGGCCACTCGCCGCAGCTCGAGGAGAACGAGAAGTTCGTCGCGCTGGTCAGGGAGTTCCTCGCGTCCTGAGCGCAGGCTTCAGGGCTCGACCATCAGGGCTCGACGATCAGGGTTCGACGATCAGGACTCGATGACCAGCGCTCCCAGCTCGCGCGGGTAGGTGGTCAGGCGCTCGTTGCCGGACTCGGTGACGAGGACGGTGTCCGAGTGCCTGAAGCCGCCGAGGCCCGGCACGTAGATGCCCGGTTCCACCGACAGGACCATCCCTACCTCGAGGACGGTGTCGTCGCCGACGTCGAGGAACGGGCTCTCGTGGATGCGCTGCCCTAGGCCGTGTCCGACGTGGTGGCGCCACCGCTCCGTCAGGCCTTCTCTAAGGTAGTAGTCCTGAACGGCACGGTCGACCTCGGCCGCCGCCACACCGGGCCGGATGGCCTCGAAGGCGATCTCCTGCAGCATGAGCATGTGGTCGAAGTAGCGGCGCTGCTCGGCCGACGGCTCGCCGATGAACATCGTGCGCTCCAGCTCCGAGAGGTAGCCGTGGGCGTCGGCCGCTGCGCCGGTGACGAGGGTGTCGCCAACCGCGAAGGTCGCGTCGTTGGTCAGCGCATGAGGCAGCGCGCTGTTAGGGCCGATCTGCCCGCGGTAGATGGCCAGCGCCCCGTCGATCCAGCGGTTCAGCTTGCGGTACGGGCCACCGCGCCAGACACGCATGCGCTCGGTCGCGTCGCGGCATGCTCGACCGACGACTGCCGTCTCGGTCTGACCTGGCCTGGTGTACTCCTGCAGCAGCCGGTGAGCCACGTCGCCCCAGTAGACGCTCTCGCGGATCAGCGCCAGCTCTGCCTCGCTTTTGAGCGACATCTGCCTGTCGACCTGCGGCGATACCAGCTCGACCGGCAGCTCACTGCTCAGCGGGTACGGACAGTAACCGGCCACTACGGGGTAGCCGTCGTGATCGACGCCCACGCGACTCACGCCCTGGGCGCGCAGGTGGTCGGCGAGGATCCGCATCGGATGCTTCTCGCCCGGGTACTCGGGGTAGACGAGCAGCCCTTCGACCACGCAGGTCTCGGCGGCATGCTCCTGCTCGAGACGCGGCAGGAGGAGCGTGCGGCCGCCGTCCCGGGTGACGACGAGGCCGATGGGTCTCTCGGTCGGGTGGTAGACGAAACCCGCGTAGTACTGCACGTACTGCTCGTCGAACAGCACCACGGCGTCGAGGTCGTCGGGGACGAAGTCGAACAGGCGCGTGGCCCTCTCGCGCCGCTCGTCGTTCGAGATCGGCGGGGCAGGGTCGAAGGGCGGCGCTAGGTCCTCGAACGTGGTCGTGGCTTGGCTCGTCATCGGAGGCGAGACTACCGCGGGAGCGGCGCCTCCTGGCCGGCCCTGACGGGCGGCCGTGCTACCCGAGAGCCGCAGGGCGAAGGCGGCTCAAGCGGTTGCGCGAGCTCGGTACCCGAGCAGCCGCAGGGCGTTGGCCACCACGACGAGCGTGCTCGACTCGTGCAGGACGATCGCGATGCCGATGCTGGCGAGGCCGAGCAGCGCGCTCGGGACGAGCAGGGCGATGACGCCCAGGCTGATCGCGAGGTTCTGGACGATCATCCGGCGGGTCGCGCGCGACAGCGAGACCGCGTACGGCAGCTTGCTCAGGTCGTCGGCCATGAGCGCGATGTCGGCGGTCTCCAACGCGACGTCGGTGCCGGCTCCGCCCATGGCGATGCCGACGTCGGCGGCGGCCATCGCGGGCGCGTCGTTGACACCGTCGCCGACCATCACGACCTTGCCGAAGCGCGCCTTGAGGGCCTCGACGCGGGCGACCTTGTCCTCGGGCAGCAACTCGGCGCCGACCTCGTCGATGCCGAGCTCGAGACCGACGGCCTCGGCCACGCGCGCGTTGTCGCCGCTCAGCATGACGACGTGCCTGACACCTTGGCGTCTGAGCGCGGCGACGGCGGCTCGGGCGGCCTCACGCGGCTCGTCGCGCACGGCGATAAGGCCGACCACCTCGCTGCCTACCGCGACGAACAGGCTGGTCTTGCCAGCGCTCTGAAGGGCCTCGTGACGCTGCTCGAGGGTCGGAGGCACCGTCAGGCGGGCATCGCGCATGAGCTTGTCGTTTCCGACCAGCACATGGGAGCCGGCGACAGTCCCCGTCAGACCCTTGCCGGTGACCGATTCGGACAGGTCGACCTCGGGCAGGTCGAGCCCGCGGGCCTCGGCCGCGGCCACGATGGCTGCGGCGAGCGGGTGGCCGCTGCGCGTCTCCAGCGCCGCGGCTAGCCTCAGGACCCCGTCTTCGCCCACGGCTCCGCTGCCGATCACGTCCGTCACCTCGGGCCGGCCCTTGGTGAGGGTGCCGGTCTTGTCGAACACCACGACGTCGGCGGTGCCGG
>CAYYOK010000078.1:0-15495 GCA_964473205.1 uncultured bacterium
GGCAAGCCGATCATCGCGCTGCCGTCGGTCACGAAGCGCGGCGAGAGCCGGATCGTGCCGTTCCTGAAGCAGGGCGCCGGCGTGGTCACCACGCGCGCCCACGTGCACTACGTCGTCACCGAGCACGGCATCGCCGCGCTGCACGGCAAGAACCTGAGGCAGCGCGCGCGGGCGCTGATCAACATCGCGCACCCTCAGCACCGCGAGTGGCTCGAGCGCTCGGCCTGGGAGCGCTTCAAGCAGCTACCGGCCTGAGCCGTCGCTCGCCAGCAGGGCCGCGACCTCCGCCGCGCTGGGCACCGAGGACTGCGCGCCCGCGCGGGTCGCGGCGATGGCGCCGGCGGCGTTGGCGTAGCGCACGGCCTCGCCCAGCCCCGCGCCGGGGCTCGTCACCATGAACGCCGTCAGCGCGCCGGCGAACGTGTCGCCGGCGGCGGTCGTGTCGACGACCTCGATCGCGTGGGCGCGGAGCCGCCCGCTCGCCGCAGCGGAGCCTTCCCCGAAGCCGTCTCCGGTGCTTTCGCCGTCGCGCGAACCGTGGCCGGCACCGGCGCGCTCGGCCCAGGCGACGCCCTCGCCTCCGAGCGTCACCACCACCCGGGGCGCGGCATCGACGAGCCTCTTCGCTACCCCTTCGGCGTCGGCGAGCACCGCCTCGCGCGGGACGCCGGCCAGCAGCGCCGCCTCGACCTCGTTGAGCAGCAGCACGTCGACGTCCTCTAGCTGCGCGGCGCCCAGAGCCACGGCCGGGGCGAGGTTCAACACCACCGTCACGCCCCGTTCGCGCGCCGCCCTGGCGCCGGCCAGGACCGTGTCCAGGGGCAGCTCGAGCTGCAGCAGCAGCGCGCCGGCACCGTCCAGCGCCTCTGAAGGCAGGTCCGTCGGCTGGAGCTCCGAGTTCGCGCCGGAGGCCACCACGATGCTGTTCTGGCCGCTGGCGTCGACCTGGATGAAGGCGACCCCGGTCGGCAGCCGGCCCTCGGCGAGCCAGCGCGTGTCGATGCCTTCAGCCTCCAGGCCGGCGCGCAGCTTGGCGCCGTGCTCGTCGTCGCCGACGCAGCCGACGAACCTCACACGCCCCCCGAGACGCGCCGCGGCGACTGCCTGGTTGGCGCCCTTGCCCCCGAGGTGAACGGCGTAGGACGGCGCGAGCACGGTCTCGCCCGGAGCCGGGAAGCTCTCGACCTCGACCACCAGGTCGACGTTGGCGCTGCCCAGCACGACGACGCGCGGCGTCTCAGCCACGATCCCCACCGTCCCCTGGCCTGTAGTCGGGGTTCTCCCACACGATGAGCGAGGCGACGTCGCCCGAGAGCTCGTCGGTCATGTAGCCGCGGATCACACCGCGCGCCTCGAAGCCGTTGGCGAGCTGGAAGCTGAGGGTAGGGTCGCGAAGGCGTCCGTCGGCGACGCGCCGAACGTACTCCTCGACGCTCAGCGCGTCGCGATGCTCGGGGTAGCCGGGCAGGGCGCCGCCCGCCACGATCCCGCGCCGGTTCAGGCGCCTGACGAGGTCTTGCCTGGCGCGGTAGAGCCGCCGGCCGATGCCCAAGGACCGGTAGTCGGGGTGGACGCTGATGTCGGCTCCGTAGTACCAGGCGCCCCGAGGATCGTGGTTGGCGTAGGTGCCGCCGGCGATGACCTCGTAGAACGAGTGGTCGGGGTGCTCCAGATCCATGTCGATGAGGAAGCCGGACCCGAGGCCGACGACGCGCTCTTCGGCCAGCGGCGTGCCGTCGGGGGCGTGGCCCGCCAGCGCCACGAACTCGCCCTCCGGGAACAGGCGTTGATGGGCGAGGAAGTGCTCGGCCTTCATCCGCTCGGCCTCGCTCAGGCCAGGGAAGCAGACGCGCTGCAGCTCCTCGAGCGCGGCGGCGTCTTGCGGCCGGCTGTTGACTATGCGCACGGCGGCGGCGACCTTCGCCCTGACGGCGGCGCCGTCTCCGCCGCCCCCCAGGCCGTTCGCGTCAGCCGCTGCGTCGCTGCCGATGCCCACTGCGGCTCAGGCGGCGGCGCCGGCGAGGCTGAAGCGCTGGTAGGGAGCCTCGCTGGGCCGGCCGGCGACGGCCCACAGCTCGCGCCTGGCACCGACCATGACCACGCCGCCGCAGGTCCCGACGAACAGCGGCGGCCGGCCGACCTTGCAGATCGCGCCGGTGTCGGCCGTGATCGCCTGCAGGTCCTCCACCGTCAACCGAACCTTGGCCAGCAGACGGCGAGCCTCCTCGAGCCGCCTCTGCGAGTCGGCCAGCGATTCGGGCGTGCGCGGGCTCTCGACGGCCTGCGTGACGTCTGCCAGGCAGTGGTTGGTGTGGGCCAGCGGCTCGCTCTCCAGGGCGTCCTCGCTGCTGGCCGTCGGCATCGCCTCGACGTTGGCACCGTCTCCGCTGGCGTCCAGCACCAGGAAGTTGTGTCCGCCGGCCAGAGGAGTGCTGCGCAGCACGTCGAGCGCCGCCGCGGCGGTCTCCTGCTCGAGCATCGCGCGCACCGCGAACGGCCAGGTGACGCCGACGCGGCCGTCCGCCGCGATGAGGTTGTTGATGCCGACACACACGCCGGCCTCGTTCATGCCGATCATGCCGACGCAACCGGCGGTGGTCATCACCATGAAGTCGGGTGCGCCGCGCGGGCGGCCGCGGAGGAGCACCAGGTGCTCGGCGGAGCCCTCGTGCATGTCCCAGGTCTGGGCCAGCACCGCGTTGCCGTCGGCCATGCGGCCGGCGGGGACGAGGAACGCAGTGCAATCGTCGGCGGCGCCGTCCACGGCGCGCACGTCGCCCGCGGCGCGCACGTCGCCCGCGGCGCGCACGTCGCCCGCGGCGCGCATCGTGTCGACGAAGTCGGTGAACCCGCCAGCCACGACGAGCTCCGCGAGGCTGAGGCCGGTGGCGGCGGCGATGCCCTCGAGCTCCTCGAACAGCCGCGGCGAGTAGTCGCGATGCCGAGCAACGCAGAGCTCGGCCACCGCCATCACGTCGGCGCGCGTCGCCTCCCTGCCGGTCCACTCCGCCGCGCCGGCCAGGGCCACGCGCTCGGCGGTGTACTCGACGATGGCGGACCTGAGCGCGGCGCCGTGCTGCTTGCCCAGCGCGAACGGATCGCCGTGCACCTCGAGGACGTGCGTCTTCATCTCATCACCGGTCCTTAGGTCAGCCTAGCCCAGGATCGAGCCGTGGTCGACGTGCCAGCTGAGCTTCACGCCGGCTCCGACCGGCAACATGCCGGCGAAGCCGTGATGCTGGTTCTGGATGCGCGCCGTCAGCTGCACCCCCGGCTCGACCTCGACCAGGTAGCGCGCGTCGGTGCCGAGGTAGTGCACCTCGGAGATGACCCCGTCGACGATCACGGCGCCTGGGAAGGCGGCGAGGTCGGCGCCGGCTGGGTGCACGTCGAGCTTCTCCGGCCTCAGCGCCAAGGCGGCGTTCGATCCGGTCTCCAGCTCCGGGTCGCGCAGCACGCCGCCGAGGACGCGCCCGCTGGGCAGGCGCAGCTCACCGACCCCGCCGGTGCTCTTCTGGGCCAGCACGCCCCCGACGAAGTTCGTCTCGCCGATGAAGTCCGCGACGAAGCGCGTGGTCGGCCGCTCGTAGACCTCGTCGGGCCGGCCGACCTGCAGCACCTTGCCCTCGTTCATCACCGCGATCCGGTCGGCCATCGTGAGGGCCTCCTCCTGATCGTGGGTGACGTAGATGAAGCAGATGCCGATCTCGCGCTGAAGCTGCTTGAGCTCGAGCTGCATCGTCTTGCGCAGCTTGAGGTCGAGGGCGCCGAGCGGCTCGTCGAGCAGCAGCACGGCCGGCCGGTTGACCAGCGCGCGCGCCAACGCTACGCGTTGGCGTTGCCCACCGGACAGCGTCTGCGGCTTGCGGTTGGCCACATGGCCGAGGCGCACCATCTCGAGGGCCTCGGTCGCCCTGCGGCGGGCGTCCTGCGCGCTGGCGCGCGCCATGCGCGGCCCGAACATCACGTTCTGCAGCACGCTCATGTGCGGGAAGAGCGCGTAGTCCTGGAAGACGGTGTTGACGGGCCGGTGGAACGGCGGGATGCCGCGCACGGAGCGACCCCGCAGCAAGACCTCACCCGAGCTCGGCTCCTCGAAGCCGGCGATCACGCGCAGCGTCGTGGTCTTGCCGCAGCCGGACGGCCCCAGCAGCGCGAAGAACTCGCCCTCGAGCACGTCGAGGTCGATGTCGTCGACGGCCCTGACGCCGGAAGCCCCTGCGGGACCGTCGAACTCCTTGATCAGCCGGCTTATCGAGACCGCGACGCCCTCGCTCATATGGCCCGCCTCAGCTCGCCTGACGGCCTAACGGCCGACGAAGATCCGGATCTCGTCCCAGGCGTCGTTGAGCATGGCTTCACGACCAGCGCTCTGGCTGGTGAAGAACAGCCGCTCCTGGGTCTCCTCCGTTGGGTAGATGCCTGGGTCCTCGAGGAGCTCATCGTCGATGAGGCCCAGTTCGATGGCCAGGGCGTTGGGGCTGCCGTAGGCGGTGTAGTTGGAGATGTCGGCGGCGACCTGCGGGTCGAGCATGTAGTCGAGGAAGACGAGCGCCAGCGCCTTGTTGTTCGCTCCGACGGGGATGGCGAGGCTATCGACCCAGAAGTTGGCGCCCTCATCCGGGATCACGTAGGCGTACGTGTCGCAACGACACTCGTCGATGATCTGGAAGATGTCGCCGGAGTACTCGACGACGATGTCAGCCTCGCCGCGCAGGAGCATCTCCTGCCCGTCGTCGGAGGCGATGTAGACGACGTTGCGGCCGTTCTCGACGAGGAAGTCGCGAGCCGCCGCGATCTCGGCCGGGTCCTCGCTGTTGGGGTCGAAGCCGAGCATGGTGAGCGCGACGCCGATCATCGCAGGGACGTCGTTGAGCCAGGCCACGGCGCCCTGGTACGCGAACATCTCGCTCCAGGAGGTGATCTCGCCGACCTTGTCGACGTTGTAGCCGATGCCTACGGTGCCCCACTGGTACGGCACCGTGTAGTCGTTGCCCGGGTCGAAGTCGAGGCCGGTGAAGGTGTCGTCCAAGTTGCCGAAGCTCGGCAGGTCGCGGGCGCTGATCGTGTCGAGCAGGCCCTCCTCGATCATCAGCCGCACGATCACGTCGGAGGGGACGACGACGTCGAAGCCCGGGTTGCCGCGGCGCAGCCTCACCAGCATGTCGTCGTCGGTCGGGTAGGTGTCGTAGATGACCCGCACGCCGCACAGCGCCTCGAAGTTGGAGATCGTGTCCTCGGCGATGTAGGTGCTCCAGTTGTAGACGCTCAGGGTCTGCCCGGCGAAGCCCTCTGGGCAGGTCCAACCGGTCTGCGCGGCAGCCGGCGAGCCGAAGACGAAGACGGCGGTTGTTAGCAGCAGCAGTTTGCGCATGCACAAGAAGATAGCAGGAGCGAGAACGCCTGCTGGTCAGCGGCCCGTCGCGGCGATCAGGCGGTCGAACAGGGGGTCGGACAGGACCCGGCGCAGGACGTTGATCGTGTGTGCGTCGGCCCCGACGAAGTAGCGGGTCCGAGGGCGCCTGTCGGTGAGGGCGCGCCGCACCGCGTCGGCGACCAGGCGCGGATCGGAGCCGCCCGTCGACGCCTCCTCCGCGCTGCGCACCAGGTCCTCGATCAGGTCGGAGTAGAACTCCTTGGCCTCGGGCGGCATGCGTCTCAGGCGGTCGAGGGCGTCCTCCAGGGACTTGCGCCAGATCGGCGTGGCGATGCGCCCAGGCTCGACCAGCGAGACTCGCAAGCCCCACGGCTTCAGCTCCCGGCGCAACGCGTCGACGATCGCCTCGAGCGCGAACTTCGACGCCGAGTAGGCGCCGACCAGCCGCGAGGAGACCAGCCCCGACACCGACCCGACGAAGACCAGACGCCCGCCGTCGGCGCGCAGCCTCGGCAGGAAGGCCTGCGCGACCGCAAGCTGGCCGACGACGTTCACCTCGAGCTGGCTGCGCAGGTCGTCGAGGGCGAGGAACTCGAGCGGCCCTGCGACCGCGATCCCGGCGTTGTTGACGATCCCGACCAGCTTGACGCCGCGGCGCGCCTCCACGGCGGCCAGCGCACCCGCCACCTGCTCCGGGATGGTCACGTCGAGGGCGACGGTCTCGATCCTGCCGGGCGCGGCGGCGCGCAGCTCCTCGGCGTCCTCGGGCCGCCTGACGCCGGCGATGACGTCGAAGGACCGCTCGGCCAGGTCGATGGCCACCGCCCTGCCGATGCCGGAGGCGGCGCCCGTGACGACGACCGTGCCCCTCGCGCTCAGGTTCTCGTTTTCCGGCATCGGGCCATATTACCCAGACCCCGGCCCGAGCGGCGGCGCGCCTAGCCGGCGGAAGGGGGTACCGCTCCGAGCAGCGCGCCGCGCAGATCGTCCGGCACGCGCAGCGGCCTCTGAGTCTGGTAGTCGAAGCAGACGACCACCGCCTCGAACTCGGCGGCGAGGCGACCGGCCGCGTGCAGCTCCTGGCGCACGGTGAAGCTGGAGTTGCCGACCGCGACGACCCACGAGTCGATGCGGCAGTCGTCGGTCAGCTTGACCTGGGAGCGGTAGTCGATGGCCAACCTGGCGAGGATCAGAGACGGCGGCTTGACCGCGCTGCGCTTCAGCATGTCGACGCGGCCGAGCTCGGCCAGGGTCGCGAAGACCGCGTTGTTGACGTGACCGAGGCCGTCGGCGTCGGAGAACCTCAGCTGCAGCGGGAGGCTGCTGCGCAGGCCATCGCCTCTGCCACCGTGCCGGCCCGCGCCGGAGCCGTCGCCCGCTGCGCTCACCGCGCTCCGCCGCCTGCCATGGCGGGCTGCGGCTGGCACTCTGGGCAGTGCACAGTGCCGCGCTGCCCGACGACGCTCTTGACCAGGACGGCTCCGCAGCTCCGGCAGGTCTCGCCGCCGCGCCCGTAGACGTCTAGGTAGCCTTCGAACTCTCCGCTCTCGCCCGCCGGCGTGCGGTAGTCGCGCAGGGTCGTGCCGTTGGCCGCGATGCTGGCGCTGAGCACGTCTCGTATCGCCTTGCGCAGCGCCGCGGCCCGCTCCCGGCTGACCGCGTTGGCGGGCGTCAGCGGGTGCAGGTGCGCGCGCCACAGCGCCTCGTCGGCGTAGATGTTGCCGACCCCGGCGACGGGGCGCTGGCTCAGCAGGTAGGTCTTGATCGGCATGCGCGAGCGCTCCAGCGCCGCGGCGAACCCGGCGTCGGTGAACTCCTCGCCCAGAGGCTCGGGGCCGAGCGCGGCGAGGGTCGGCAGGGCGGCGTACTCCTTGGAGCGCACGACCAGGAAGCGGCCGAAGCGCCGCGGGTCGTGGAACTCGAGCGTGTCGGGCTCTCCGCCGTCGAGCCTGAGCCTGACCCGCAGGTGAGGGCTGACGTCTCGCCGGGGTCCTGGCGCCACCACGCCCGTCATGCCGAGGTGGATGATCAGCTCGTCGCCGCCCGACAGCGGCAGCAGCATGAACTTGCCGCGGCGGGTCACGCCCAGGATCGTCTGGCCGCTGGCCCGCTCGAGGTCGGCGTACTTCGGCCCGGGAGGCGCCAGCCGCTCGGCGCTCAGGACGCGGCGCCCGCTGAGCCAAGGCTCGAGCTCGCGCCTGACGGTCTCGACCTCAGGCAACTCGGGGATAGGTGATCTTCCCTTCGTAGAGGGCCTTGCCGACGATCGCGCCCTGCAGGCCGATGTCCTCGTAGATGCTCAGGTCGGCGTCGGAAGCCACGCCGCCGCCGGCGATGAGCGTTCCTTCGAACGCCGCGCGCATAGCGGCCACGGGAGCCGGATCGACGCCCAGCAGGCGCCCGTCGCGCGCGATGTCGGTGTAGATGACGTGGCCGACCCCCAGGTCGGTCATGCGAGCGGCCAGGTCGGTGGCAGCGACCTCGGTCACCTCGGTCCAGCCGCGGACGGCGACTCGTCCGCCCTTCGCGTCTATCGCGACGCCGACCCGGTCGGCTCCGAACTCGCCGACCAGCTCGGCCACCAGCTCCGGGCTGGTGATGGCCAGCGTGCCGACTATGACGCGGTCCACGCGCTCCAGCCACGCGCGGGCGGCCGCCGCGGAGCGCACGCCGCCGCCCACCTCGACGCGCACGTCGAGGCTCGCCGCCACCTGAGCGATCGCCGCGGTGTTCTCGCCTCTGCCGAGGGTCGCGTCGAGGTCGACGAGGTGAAGCCATTCGGCGCCGCGCTCCGCGAAAGCGCTCGCAGCTTCGATGGGCCTCTGATAGTAGGTGGTGGCGAGCTCGGGGTCCCCGCCTTCGACCCGTACGACCTTGCCGCCCAGGACATCGACGCAGGGGATCACCAGGAACATCAGGGCACGAGTATAGCGCCGCGCCGGACAGCCCCCGGAAGCGCTCGCGGGCGCAGGCTAGGAGCGCACGAGAACGGGCCGCGCTCAGGAGCGCGCTGCGCTACGAGCGCAGGCTGCCCTGAACGCTGCCCGGCTGCTGCGCCTCGATGAACGAATCGTCTCCGCGCTTCTCGACGAACTGCAGAACCGGCTTGCCAGCGGCGAGCAGGTCGGGGACCGTGCCGAAGCGGTAGGTCGACGAGAGCTCGCCCAGCACGATGTCGAGGGCTTCGAACAGCGGGCCGCGGTCCTCCGCGGCGCTGTCGGTCGAGGTGTAGAGGGCCTCGTGCAGGAGGATGATCGCGCCGGGAGCGATCGCTCGCCTGAGCCTGGCCGCCAGCGTCTTGGCGTCCTGCACCGTCCAGTCCTCGATGTGCGAGGTCCACCAGACGCAGGTGAGCCCGGCGGCGCTCACGTCCCTGGCGACGCCGAGGTCGTAGTGTCCGTAGGGCGGCCTGAACAGCTTGGTGGCATGCTGGCCGAGCGCCGCGGCTCCCCGCGCGATCTCGGCCTCACGACCGGCGCGCGGCAGCCTCACGAGCGAGCGGTGCGAGTAGGTGTGGCTGCCGACCGCGTTGCCGGCCTCGACGATGGCGGCGAGCAGGTCAGGGCGTGCCTCTACGGCCTCGCCGACGAGGAAGTGCGTCGCCTGCGCGCCGTGGCGCGCCAGCACGCTGAGGAGCTCGCGGGTGCCGACGGGGTTGGGGCCGTCGTCGAAGGTCAGCGCCACGAGCGGAAGCTGCGTCTTGACGCGGGTGACGGCTCCGAAGCCCGGCGCCAACACCGCACCCTTTGCCCGGCGCCACAGGCGCCGCGCGCGCCACACGGCTCAGAACCCCCAGACGACGAAGGCGACCGAGCCGGCCATGCGCCCCAGCAGATGGCCGAGCGCCCTGACGGTGGTGCCGCGCCGGTTGCTGTCCCGCATGGCCAGCAGGTAGCGGACCGCCTGGTAGCCGGCGATCACCATCGAGGTGCGCTCGATGCTGGGCATGCCGCGGTTGCGGTACTCCTTGTAGAGCAAGACGTTGTACATGCCGTAGCCGAACGACTGACGGAACGAGCCGCGGGCGGTCGGGCGGAAGCGGATGTGGACGAGGGCGTCAGCGGCGAACACCAGCCGGTAGCCGGCGAGCTGCAGCCGCCAGCTCAGCTCGGTGTCCTCGAGCAGGTGGAAGCGCTCGTCGAAGCCGCCCACGGCCTCGAAGGCGGCGCGCCTGACGCCCATGCCGCAGCCGCCGGCGTGCGAGAGGAAGTGCGGGTTCGTGTAGCTCTGCAGGCCGCTCGCCTGGTTGTTCTTGCGTCCGGCGCGGACCTCGGGTGGGTTGAGCCGCTCGATGTCCCAGCGCGAGGCGACGAAGTCGTGCTCGTCCAAGGCGGCGCCGATGGCGGCCAGCCAGCCCTCGCCGGCCACGTCGTCGGCGTCGAGGAACGCGAGCTTGTCGCCGGAGCTGGCGCGGACGGCAGCGTTGCGGGCGTAGCCGGCCCCGGTGAGTGTGCGCGCCTCGACGATGCGCAGGCCTGGCAGCCTGTCGGAGTAGCGCTCGACGATGGTGGCCAGCTCAAGCCGGTCGTCGTGGCCGTCGGTGTTGTCGGCGACGATCACCTCGAACTCCTCGTCGCACCGCTGGCGCATGAGAGCAGAGAGCTGCTCGGCCAGCAGCGGCAACGAGAAGCGGCAGGGGATGATGACGCTGATCATCGCCCAGCCTCACCGCAGATACGCACCTCACGCGACGCCATCCCCATAATGCTAGGACCTCGCCTCTTACCGTTCTGTGACGCGTGTCGACGGTTCCATCATGCCACATGCCGTTGACACCCCTTGGCCCGGGCCTATACTTTGGTGGGATGCAGTCTCGTAGGGACGCGACTCTCAACCTGGCCTCCCTGCTGCATCACGCTCCCGGAAGCGACTTAGAAGTCGAAGCCCAGGGGTTGCTGACGCCGCCGGAGGAACTCCTGGAGGCCGACGGGGTGGCCCTCAGCGGTCCGCTCGCCTGGTCGGTTCGCGTCATCAACGCCGGCGGTGACGACGACTTCGTCGTCGACGGCGAGGTCGAAGGCACGGCAGTGATGGAGTGCCGCCGCTGCCTCAAGCCGGCGGAGGTGGCGCTGTCCACCGAGTTCGTCTACCCGATGAGCTACCGACCCTCCGACAAGCCGCTGATGCTCGACGAGCTGAGCGGCGAGGACGACGAGGAGCGCCTCGTCTTCGGCACGCCCGAGGTCGACTTCGCCGAGCTGCTGACGCAGCTCTTCGCCATCGAGGTGCCTCTCACCGCGCTGTGCAGGGAGGACTGCCTGGGGCTCAACGAGGACGGAGTGGACCTCAACGAGCACCCTGAAGCCGCCAAGGAGCGCGAGGTCGCAGGCGCCAACGCGCCGTTCTCCCGCCTCTCCGAGGCGTTGAAGGACCTAGACTTGAAGTCTTGAGCTCGAGTTCGAGCACTTAGGAGAGATCTACAAGATGGCCAAGCACCCAGTACCCAAGAAGCGCACCTCGCGCTCCAGCCGCGACGCGCGCCGCAGCCACCACGCGCTGACCGCGCCCACGCTCGTGTCCTGCCCTCAGTGCAAGGAGATGAAGCCGCCTCACGTCGTGTGCCCCGAGTGCGGCTACTACGACGGCCGTCAGGTGATCGCCGAGGCTTGAGCGCCTCGGAGCCGACCACTCGGACCCGGGCGGGCATCACCGCCCTGGGCGGCTACGCCCCTCCGAACGTCCTCACCAACCTCGATCTCGAGAAGGTGATGGACACGACCGACGAGTGGATCACCACTCGCACGGGCATCAAGCGGCGCCACGTGGCCGGCGCTGACGAGTACACCTCCGACCTGGCGTTCCGCGCGGTCGAGGACCTCGTGGCGCGCCACGGCGCCGACGCCCTGGCCGGCGTCGACATGGTGATCGTCGCGACCAACACGCCGGACGCGCTCTTCCCCGCCACCGCGGCGATGGTCCAGGACCGCTTCAAGCTCAAGGCGGGCGCCTTCGACCTGCTGGCGGCCTGCCCAGGCTGGCTGTACGCGCTCGGCATGGCACGCGGCCTGATCGAGTCGGGCCAGTGCCGCAAGGTCCTGGCCATCGGCAGCGAGGCGCTGACCAAGATCATGGACTGGTCGGACCGCTCCACCGCCGTGCTGTTCGGCGACGGCGCCGGAGCCGTGATCGTCGAGGCCGTGCCGGCTCCTTTCGGGATCAGGTCGCTGATCATGGGCGCCGACGGCAGCGGCGGCAAGGACCTGCACAAGCGCGCCGTCGGGCGCTGCCTCCCTAGCGGCGAGCCGCTGGCGGAGTCGCTCTACATGAACGGCCGCGAGGTGTTCAAGTTCGCGGTCAGGGTCATGAACACCGCCACGATCGAGGCGCTCGTCCAGGCTGGGCTGGGCTCGGACGACATCCATCGCTTCGTGCCCCATCAGGCGAACCTGCGGATCATCGAGGCCGCCCGCGAGCGGCTCGGCCTCGAGCCGGAGCGCGTCGTCGTGACAGTCGACGAGTACGGCAACAACTCCACCGCCAGCATCCCGCTGGCCCTCAAGCACGCGGCCGACCGCGGCGACATCAGCAGCGGCGATCACCTCCTGCTCGTCTCCTTCGGCGCCGGTCTAACCTGGGCCAGCTCGGTGATCACCTGGGGCATGGACGCCCCCTCGCGAGCGTGAGCTCGGGACAGCGAGGCAGGCAGGCAGGCCGCATCGTGCGCGACGCGCGCGTCGCGGCGCTGTTCCCCGGCCAGGGGTCGCACAGGGTCGGCATGGCGCAGGCCTTCTACGAGGCGTCCGACGCCGCCAGGCGCGTGCTGGACGAGGCGGAGGCCGCGCGCCCCGGCCTGCTGAAGCTGATGTGGGAGGGCCCGAAGGAAGACCTCACCCTGACAGCCAACCAGCAGCCGGCGCTGGTGGCTGCCGGCGCGGCCGCCTACGCCGCCTACCTCGAGGCCGGCGGCGAGCCGGCGAGCTGGGGCGCTGGCCACAGCCTCGGCGAGTACACGGCTCATGTGGCCGCCGACTCGCTCGGCGTCGGTGACGCGGTGAGGCTCGTGCACCTGCGCGGCCACTACATGCAGGAGGCAGTGCCGGAGGGCGAGGGAGCGATGGCGGCCGTGCTCAAGCTCGACGACGCGCAGATCGCTGCCGTGCTGCGCGACGTCAACGCCGCCGCTTCCGAAGGCGAGCTCGTTCAGGTCGCCAACCTCAACGCGCCCGGCCAGACGGTCATCTCCGGCAGCTCGGCCGCCGTGGCGCGCGCCGTGGAGGCGCTCAAGGGCTTGGGCGCCAGGGCCGTGCCGCTGGCCGTCAGCGCGCCCTTCCACTGCGCCCTGATGGCGCCGGCCGCCGCACGGCTGGCCGTCGACTTGGCGGGCGCCGCGTTCAGGGCACCCGGCTTCGCGATCGTCTGCAACGTCACGGCCGAGCCGCTGGCCGACGTGAGCGAGGCTCCGCGCCTGCTGACCGAGCAGGTGACGAGCAGCGTCAGGTGGGTCGAGAGCGTCAGGCGGCTCGCCTTCCTCGGCGCCGAGCGGTTCATCGAGTTCGGGTCGGGCGAGGTGCTCTCGGGCCTGGTACGACGTATCCTGCCCGAAGTGGAGACGCTCTCCGTCCAAGACCCGGCCAGCCTGGCGGAGGCCCTGGCGTGACGATGGCCGACGGGCTGAAGACCGGCGGACCTGCGCCGAGCGAGGCGCTAGGGTGACCTCGGCCCCCGAGCGGCGCGTCGCGCTGGTGACCGGCTCGAGCCGCGGCCTTGGTCGCGCGATGGCCGAGGAGTTGGGGGCGGCCGGCTACGGCGTGGCCGTGCACTACGTCAGCTCCAGCGGGCCGGCCGACGAGGTCGTGGCCGGGATCAGGGCCGCAGGGGCGGATGCGCACGCGTTCGGCGCGGACGTAGCCAGCCCCGAGGCGTGCCAGCAGCTGATCAAGGACGTAACCGAGCGCTTCGGGCGCCTCGACGTGCTGGTGAACAACGCCGGCATCACGCGCGACACGCTCGTCTTGCGCATGAAGGACGACGACTGGCGCTCGGTGCTCGACACGAACCTGTCGGCAGCGTTCTACCTCTCCAGGGCAGCCCTGCGCGGGATGCTGCGCAGCGGTGCCGGGCGGGTGATCAACGTCTCCTCGATAGTCGGGATCAGAGGCAACGCCGGGCAGGCGAACTACGTGGCGGCCAAGGCTGGCCTGATCGGCCTGACGAAGTCGCTGGCACGCGAGTACGCCGCCAAGGGCGTGACCGTCAACGCCGTGGCGCCGGGCTTCATCGAGTCGGACATGACCTCCAAGCTCAGCCCCGAGCTGCGCGAGGCCTACCTCAAGGAGATCCCCGCCGGCCGCTTCGGCACGCCGGGGGACGTCGCCAAGGTCGTGGCGTTCCTCGCCAGCGAGGCGGCCGCCTACGTCAACGGCCAGACGATCGTGGTTGACGGTGGGATGGTCATGCCGTAATGTTGCTGGGCCCCCGGGCCAGCCGGCCCAGATATCGCCTCTGCGAGCCAGTTTTCACCCTGATAACGAATCGACCATGATGCTAGAATCGCGCGAACCCAAAGCTATGGCGGGCCAACGCGAGCTACAAGCGTGAGGGAGGATACCGAAGTGGACGAGCACGAGATCCTAGAGAAGATCAAAGACGTCGTCGCCGACAAGCTCGACGCCGACCCAGGTGACGTGACGGAGGAGTCGCGTTTCATGGAGGACCTGAACGCCGATTCGCTCGACGTCGTCGAGCTGATCATGGGACTCGAGGACGAGTTCGGCGTCGAGATCTCCGACGAGGAGGCCGAAGGCATCCGCACCGTCGGCGACGCCGTGAGGTTCATCTCCGAGAAGCAGTGAACGCCTGAGGCCGACCGACAGCGCCCCGCTTGCGCCGGCGCCACGTCGCAGGCGTCTGCCTGCAGGCTCGCACTTCGGATAGGCTTGGTGACGAGATGAGACGAGTCGTGGTGACCGGCGTGGGACCGGTGACCCCCATCGGGGTCGGCGCCAGCGAGTTCCTCGGCGCACAGCACGCCGCCAAGAACGGCATCCGCCCGATCACGCTCTTCGACGCCTCCGACCTCAGCGTCACCATCGGTGGCGAGGTCGACGTCGAGGTCGCCGACTACATCGAGCGCAAGGAGGCGAAGCGCCTGGACCGCTTCGTGCACCTGGCGCTGATCGGCGCTCAGCTCGCCCTCGAGGACTCCGGCCTGAGCGAGGCGGACGTAGCCGGCGAGCACGCCGGCACCTGCGTCGGCTCGGGCATCGGCGGTCTCGACACCTGGGAAGAGCAGTCCGAGATCCGCGTGGCGCGCGGCGCCATGCGCATGAGCCCGTTCTTCATCCCGATGCTGATCGCCAACATGGCCAGCGGCCACGTCGCGATGCGGTTCGGCCTGCTCGGGCCTAGCAGCAGCGTCGTGACGGCCTGCGCCACGGGCTCCGGCAACATCGGTGACGCGTACCGGATCATCCAGCGCGGCGAGGCCGACATCATGTTCGCGGGCGGCACCGAGGCCCCGATCACGCCGATGGGCATCGGCGGTTTCGCGGTCATGCGCGCGCTGTCCACCCGCAACGACAGCCCCGAGACGGCCAGCCGTCCGTTCACAGCCAGCCGCGACGGCTTCGTCGCCGGCGAGGGCGCCGGCGTCCTCGTGCTCGAGGAGCTCGAGAGGGCGGTGGCCCGCGGCGCTCGCATCTACGCCGAGATCGTCGGCTACGGCACCAGCGCCGACGCGCATCACGTCACCGCGCCGGCCCCCGGCGGCGTCGGGGCGATCCGTTGCGTGCGGAGCGCGCTGAAGTCGGCCGCGACGGACCCGTCGGAGGTCGGCTACATCAACGCCCACGGCACCAGCACGCCCGCCAACGACCTGAACGAGACGTTGGCGTTCAAGGCGGTGTGGGAGGGCCACGGCCCGGTGCCTCCGGTGTCCTCCACCAAGTCGATGACCGGGCACACGCTGGGCGCAGCTGGCGGCGTCGAGGCGATCGCGACGGTCCAGGCGATCTTCCACGGCGTGCTGCCGCCCACGCGCAACTACCTCGACCCCGACCCCGAGCTCGACCTCGATTACATCCCCAACGAGGCGCGCGAGGCCACCGTCGACACCGCCATCTCGACCAACTTCGCCTTCGGTGGGCAGAACGCCTGCCTGGTGTTCCGGCGGGTGTAGG